>JALHLL010000032.1 GCA_022844575.1 bacterium | reverse complement strand
CCATTCCGTACCCTGATTTAATATACCCTCGCTTTTTGCATCGTCAGATAAACCTACAATCAGTCCACCCTCACCGCTTGTACGCACTTCCAATCCGTCGCCACCCTTCAGGTCTATATTTCCCTGTAATCCGTTCAATTTCGTTACCGTACCCCCACTGAGGGCATCTGCCGATTGTGCTTTCTCCGCCTGAAAAGCATACGGTACGCTTGTCATCTTAACACGAGTAAACTCTCCGCCACCCTTTATGGATACTCCTACCCAATACTCGCGCGAAAAGTTCTCCGGTAAAGGGTTCTTTTCTCCGAGATATACATTGAACAATCCTCCGCGAACTGTTACTCTTTGTTCTTCCGTCCAAATTGCTTGGGTAGAGAACTGTGAGGTATAGAGGGTGAAGGTCATCATTTGCGGACCATCTGCAGGCAGTTTATCCCCTTCGGAAATAACACCTTGGAAACTGATTTGCCGAGGGGTGAGTATCTGCTGAGCAGAGACATTATCCACAGCCGTAAAGAGTAAGCCGCATGCTAAAAGCATCGACGATAAACGTGTACTAAGGGACATAAATCACCTCAAAATATTTAGACTAATACTGTTTTATACTATATCTTAAAGAATACTTTAGTTGCTCATCAATAAACTTGATGTACCGGAACAAAAAATCTTATTAGAAAACACTGCCACACACAAATCATACCATTTTTCGAGTTAGTAACGAAAATACACACTTTATGTGTATCATTCGATACGTGCTTATACGTAACATTTTAACAATTCGTTATGTCATAATCAGATACGAATCCGTTTACAATCGAATCGTACCAATATTGACCAAAAAACGACTATTCTGTCGCGAACGCTAATGGGTTTCAAAAGCTATTATACGTACAGAAAACGAAAATAGCTAATATGTACGTAATGACAGAGATGCCCGAAGTTTCCACATTAAAGTTTTCCAAATCTTTACTGTGGCTTTACAACGCTAACAAGTGATTGTCGATACGAAACGCTTAACATTAGAGCCAAAAAATGAACTCAATAGTAAATATTTGTTACAACTTTGCTTCTATCAGTAAATATTTGTTAAATGTATGTTACAACCAAGAGTAATTTGTAACTTCGCATACGGTGTTTCGTCTTACACCCCCAACAAAGGATGTTTAATTATTCAAAGATATTTGTATGATTTTGAGAAAAAATTTCTACCGTTTTGCCGCACTTATGTGCATTTCTTTCGGAGCATTTACGGCATCTGCGCAAATGAATCCGATAGTATTCGAAGAGTATGACTTGCCAAACGGATTGCATTGTATTCTTCATGTTGATAAGTCAGCTCCGATAGCAGCAGTTATCGTTCATTATCGCGTCGGTTCACGCGATGAGAACCCCGTGCGTAACGGTTTTGCTCATTTTTTTGAGCATCTTATGTTTGAAGGAACCCAAGATATACCGAGAGCGTCGATTTCCAAATATGCTGAAGGTGTTGGCGGTCGATTGAATGCTTATACCTCATTTGATGAAACAGTATATCATATGGAAGTACCGGCACATGAAGTGAAATTGCCCCTTTGGATTGAATCGCAAAGGATGCGCAATCTTGTTATAGACAAAATAGGAGTGGAAACACAAAGAGGGGTTGTAAAAGAAGAACGAAAAGTGAGTTATGACAATCGCCCATATGGAACATGGAACGAGAAATCGAATAAACTCCTTTTCAAAGGCGGATCGTATGCCTGGACTCCTATTGGTTCGGCACAACATATTGATTCTGCGGCTATTCCGGAATTCCAGGATTTTTACGATAAATTCTATCAACCGAATAATGCTACATTAGTGGTTTCGGGTGATATTGATGTAAAACAAGTACGCGGATTCATCGAGTCGTACTTTGGCGGATTAAGTCGCGGTAAAGAAATTACGCGTGAAAAATTTATTCTTGAGCCATATGCCGGTACATATCGTGAAACAGTAGAAGACCCAAAAGCACAGTTACCGGCTATGTTTGTTTCTTATCGTGGTCCTAAAATGGGTGACCTTGATGCCTATGCTTTCCAAATGTTGAACGATGTACTTACATCCGGCGAAAGTTCCCGATTCTATCAGCGTTTGGTAGATAAAGACCAAGTTGCCGTACAAGCAACGGGTTTTAATTGGGATTTGCAATATGCGGGCAGAATTTCCATGATAGGTGTGGCTGCACCCGGCAAAGACTTAAAAGATGTGGAAAAAACAATGGATGAGGAAATAATCCGCATACAAAAAGAAGGCGTAAACGATGAAGAATTTACAAAAGCTAAAAATATAGCTGAAACACGATTCTTATTGGATAAAAAGGGTGCTCTGGATAAAGGATTGGCTTTAGCAAAAGCTTTTGCATACTTTGGCAACTCCAATTTGGCAAATACAGAAATAGAGAAGTTCTATAAAGTAACTAAAGAAGATTTGCGCAGAGTAGCCAATAAGTACCTGACAGTTAATGACCGCGTAGTTTTATACTATGTACCGAAAGCAAAAACCGATGCAAAAAGCGGTGGTTAATACGTAGAAGCAATAACAATCTATAAAAAAGGCGATATAACTATATCGCCTTTTTTACTTACCACGTGCCCCGTCTGCGTATGTTATCGGCATCACCTGCCATGGTGAGCCGGTTCCGGCACCTTAACCTTACCTTCTCTTCTATAGACATTAACTTCATCGAGTGTCATTGAAAGAAATGTATGTGTTTGAGGAACGATAAGATGTACTATATCTTTAAATATATCAACCTTTATAAGTTTTGCATCACCTTGCGGTGTGTTAAAAACCGAATCGAGCGGCGGGTAATTACTTAATGCGCGGATATAATTATCAATTTCATATAATAAACAACATTTCAACCGTCCGCACATACCGCTTAACTTAGCTATATTATTGGGCAGGTGCTGTGCTTGTGCATGCTCTATTGTAATTTGGTCGAAAGCATTCAAGAATGTCGAGCAACATAACTCCATGCCGCAGGGACCTAATCCCCCAAGCCGTTTTGTTTCGGCGCGCGCATGTATTTGTCTTAACTCAATCCGTGTTTTATACGATAATGCAAGTTGCCGAACAAGGTCTCTAAAATCCACCCTTTCCGGTGAGGTAAAAAATATCGTAAGTTTTTGGCGATCGAATTGCCACTCTACCTCCGATATCTTCATTTGCGGAATTGTCTTTTTTACAATTATGCGTGTTTTGTAAAGAATAATTTTTTCTTCGGTGAAATTATTCTTTTGTTGCTCTATGTCTTCATTAGTCGCATTTCTTACAATTGACCATTGGGGATATTTTGCATCACTTTCTTTTTTCCACTTGTTTGAAGCAATTATTCCTACGGCACTCACTCTGCCGAATTCCTCACCTTTTTCTACCTGAACAATAACGGGCTCACCGAGTGTAACTTTAGTACCGTCGTTGCGGAACATAGATTTTCTGTTCCCCTTAAACGATACCTCAACCAAACGGTGTATATGCCCGGTATCATAACCGAGATAGTCATTAAAGAATTTATACTCTTGTTCATTTTGAAGCGAATCCATGCCTGTACCGCATGAACTTCCGCAGTTCTTACATGAACCGCCATCTTTTTTTTCGCCCGTACTGCAAGCGGTACAATGTGATTTCCTCTTGCGGATGGATTTAGCTATGGAGACTTCCGATGCTGAAGGCAAGTCATCGGTTGCCGGTAATTGTATTTTTGTTATAGTCATTGTTATTTGTGAAATTCAAAAGGCAGTACACTCTTCTGCCTATTTTCTGCGAATTCGTATTGATATTCCCCTATGTATATCTGATATCATTAGTCTTCAACACCCAAAAATACGCGACGACATGTTAAAAGCAATGGAATAAGGATAAGAGGCGGATGTATATTTTTATGTACTAAACCAATCGCTTCCTCCGAAGCCCGAATTACCGTTGCATAATCGGCATTAGGAAAAGCGGCAGCGAATTTTGCTATTGTCTCCGACTGATCTCGATTGATAACCGGCAAAACATCATTTGTGCAGGAATACACATATACGTCTCGAAGCCACAAAAGTAATAAGCCCAGCATATATGCAAATTGCTTTTTATCATGTTCGGCAATAAACCGTTCAATAATATGCATCATACCCATTCTATAGCGTGTGCGACGCAAAGCTGCCCTTAATAGCTCAACTACGTCTTCACGCAGGCGTTTCATATCTTCATCCGAAAACTCGATGGCTCGTGTATAGCTGCCCTGCGCAAAAGCTGCAATCAAGCGTGCTTCATCCTCAGGCATACCCGAAAGCCGAAACAATGCCTTTGATAATTCTTCATCCGAAAGCGGATCACAATAAACTTGCTGACATCGAGAGAGAATCGTTTGCGGTATGGCATCTCGTCGTGAAGTTGTAAGAATAAGGGTAATTTTTTGGCTTGGTTCTTCAAGCGTTTTCAAAAAGGCATTTGCTGCCTCGGTCGTCATTTCATCTGCTTCAAACACAATAATAAAACGATGACCCGCCTGCGATTGTGACATGGACACGCCTCGCTTTACATCACGTATTGATGAAATGCGTATTTGTCTGGCATTATTGATTGCTAAGTTATAGTAAGGGTTCTCCGATTTGAGTCGTAATTGTTCTTGTATTTCCTCTATTTGAGCATCAGATAATTTTGCAAGAGGGGAATCATCACGAGTATCAGCGGATTTGCCTGTTGGTAATGAAAATACAAGCCGGATATTGGGATGTTCCAATTTATCGGCTTGCAAACAGTTTCGACACACATTACACGGTTCTGTTTCATCGGCTTTTCTGCGTTCGCAATTAAGAGTTTTGGCAAAGATTAAAGCCAAAGCATCCTTACCGATACCTTCCATCCCCCAAAACAGATAAGCATGCGCTACTTTATTTTCCGTTATAGCCCTACGCAATATATTTTTAACGCGATGTTGACCGATAATGGATGACCAAGACATATAAGAGAGTTCTTTAATGAATGAAAAGGCGATTCTTTATAATAAAGAATCGCCTTTTTTCGAATATTAGGTTCTATTATTTTCCGTTTTGCTTTTCTTTCAAACGCATTTTGCTGTGTTTGATACTATAACCGAAGTAAATAGCAAAACCTAAGGCAAGCCAGATTAATAGACGCTTCCAAGTATCTAAAGGTAAAGCGACCATCATAGCCAAACAACAAATGATGCCGAGTATCGGAATTAAAGGAACAAAAGGTGTTTTGAATGCTCTCGGTAAATTAGGTTGTTCTTTTCTTAGAATAATTACTCCTAAGCAAACTAAAACAAATGCCAACAAAGTACCTATACTTGTCAATTCGCCCACAATACTTGAAGGAACGAAAGCGGCAAAGGCACTTACAAAACCCATAAACAGTAAGTTCGATTTCCAAGGAGTTTGGAATTTGGGATGTACGTCTGAAAACATCTTCGGTAATAAGCCATCTTTCGACATGGAGAAGAATACCCTTGTCTGCCCCATTAACATTACCATAATAACCGATGAGTAACCTGCAAGTATGGCAATAATGATTGCTTTATTGAGCCAAGGATAAGCAGGAATAATAACACCGTTTGCACCCACTGAACCCATATGGTCAATAGCGACTGCTACCGGTGCAATTCCGTCAACTCCCTGAAAACTCGTAAAATTTGCAACCCCGGTCATGACATGCGCAAATAATATATAAAGTACCGTACAAATCGCAAGAGATACCAGGATACCTATCGGCATGTCCCTTTTAGGATTTTTTGCTTCTTGTGCAGCAGTCGAAACGGCATCGAACCCTATATACGCAAAGAATATAATACCGGCTGCTCTCACTATACCACTCCAACCATAACTTCCGAAGTCACCTGTATTATCGGGTATATACGGCGTATAATTAGCCGAATTGATATATCCCCAACCAAGACCGATAAAAATCAAAACAACCGCAATTTTTAATGCTACAATTACAGTATTTACCGTTGCCGACTCTTTAGTTCCTTTAATAAGCAAAAGAGACATCATGATAATAATAAACACGGCAGGCAGATTCATTATCCCCGAAACGACCGCTCCGTCAGCCATTGTTACCGAACTGAAGGGTGACATTGTCAGCTCAGGCGGTAAATGCAAATCATAATACCCGAGGAATTTCACCAAGTACCGAGACCAACTGATTGAAACGGTGGCAGCACCCAAAGCATATTCCAAAACCAAATCCCAACCTATAATCCAAGCCATAAATTCACCCATCGTGGCATACGAATATGTATATGCACTTCCGGCTACGGGTATCATCGAAGCAAACTCGGCATAACATAAACCAGCAAAACCGCAAGCCAATGCTGCAATAACAAATGAGATGGTAACGGCTGGTCCGGCATTATGCGCAGCAGCCGTACCTGTAATTGAAAACAAACCCGCTCCGATAATTGCCCCAATTCCAAGAGCTACCAAACTTGGTGCACCGAGCGTTCGTTTCAGACCATGTTCCGTATCCGTATGCAAACCATGCTCTTCATGCAGTTCATCTATAGACTTAACGAACTTGGGTTTTATTGACATGAATCCTCCGAAAAAAAAACAGTTTTGTGAATAGAATAGGTACACTCCACGCGAAGGGTGCAAAAATAGAAAGGAATGGCTATACTTGGTCAGGAAGATATAACAAAAAAACGATTACATAAGCCCGCGTTCAAGAAGACTCGTAAAAGTTTCACCTGCAATTATCAAATGGTCAAGAACTTTGATGTCAAAAATTTTACCTGCTTCCATAAGTTGGCGTGTTATCGCTATATCTTCATTGGAGGGTTCGGTATTACCGGAAGGATGATTGTGCAACAGTACTATAGAAGCGGCACTTTCTATAATCGCAGGGCGAAACACCTCACGCGGATGAACAATACTTGCAGAGAGCGACCCCTCGCTTATACGTTCGGACTTAATTATCTTATTTGCACTGGAGAGTAAAACAACATGAAATTCCTCTTTACGAATACCCCTCATTCTCGGTATAAAGTATCGGGCAATATCTTCCGGCGAACGCATCTGAAACTTTGTGGAGAATGGTGCCGATTGTATTCTGCGAACAAGTTCAAAAGCAGCCGCAAGGGTAATTGCTTTTACTTTTCCCATACCTTTTTGCATGGCTAATTCCGTTACATCTCGCGAGGCGGTTTCAGAAATACCACCATAACGATTCAGTAGTTCATTTGCAAGATCAACTGCAGAGATTCCTTTAGTACCCGTCCCTATCAAAATTGCTAACAATTCACTGTCCTTTAGCGAACCGCTTCCATACTTCAATAATCGTTCACGAGGCTGTTCATCCTCACGCCAATGTTTTATGGCAATATAGTCCTGTTTTGGCGAATCGGATGGTAAGGGATCGCCCATTCTGCTTACTTCTGATTTTTAATAACAAATGTTTCCTGCGAAATTATGGAAGCAGCCCCAAAAGCACCAATGGCTCCCCCCTCTATATTGGTAAGTCGGGGATTAAAAGAATTTCCGCCGAAACGTTGCTTAAACCAACGCATATAATTACTTTCAGGTGCAAGTACACTTACCTCCTGTTGTCCATACCACTTAAATGCAAGCCATGCAACGGGCGTTATGGTTGAGTTTCCAAGAAATATATATTGAGAAGTGTTTTTGTATCGTGCACTGTTCGTATTCTCGAAAAAACGAAAGACACGTCTGTTTTTTTCTCTTGTTGTCGGAGTAAGATACTTACCATACTCAAGCGTATCCAAACAACGTAAGCGCAAAACATATTCCGTTTGATTCGGCGGTGCTTCCCACGTTGTAAAGATCGAAAAATCCGGCCTCTGTAAATTATTCGTATCCTTAGGAAACTGCATTTCCGGCGGCAAAGTTTTTGTCCACTTAAAGGGTAAAGGCGTAGTCATGGCAGATGTAAATAGCCTGCCGTCCTTTAATTGAATACGTAAATTATAGCGAGTACCTGATTTTATTCTTTTTGACGTGTCGGGGCAATAGTACTCGCTTGAGTATAAGCCCTTTCTATACTGTATAGCGAAAGTATCTTGCTCCGAAAAAATTATTACTTCGGCATCGCTAATAAAGTTTTTTTCAAAATTGAATGTATCTGCTATAGGCGATGATCGTGTAATCAAAATGCCTTCAATCGGCTGATCGACAATTAACAACGCTTCTATAAGTGTTTGCTCTATATACAAATCAGTAGGGATTGGGTCTTCGCAGCTATTCAGAAAAGCAGTGCCCATAACTGCTATCAGTATCCCTATATATGCTTTTACATTCATGTTTACAGTGGTAAAGTCTCAGGGAAACAATTCCTTATTTACTTTTCGGATATTTTAATAACAACGTTGTGGCAAATGCCTGCGATGCAGAGCCGAAAACTCCGATACCGTTTCCTTTTATATTAGACTTCAAAAAATCTAAACTATTGCCCGTAAATGACATTTTGAACCATTCGGCAAAGTTTCTGTCGGCAGCGTAAACAACAACTTCGTGAGGCCCAAACCACTTAAAAGCATTCCAAACTGTTGGTACTGTAGTTGTGGTAATAAAACCATATTCCGTAGGATTATCATTACGCGGATCGAATTCACTATCGAATAAACGTGTGCGACGATAATTACTTTCATTCGTCGCCGGATTTAAATATTTGCCGTACTCCAGAGTATCCAAACATGTAACTCTAATCAGATATTCCTTTGTATTTTTTTCAGGAGTCCATTTAAGATTCAATGAGGTATCCACAACATTAAGATTATTCGTATCGGCAGGAAATTGCAATACCGATTTCGGTGGTTTTGTATATCGAATTCTATCGGGTGTTGTGGTAGAAGCCGTAAGTTCCGTTCCGTCTTTTAATCGAACCCTTATAAAATATTGTGTCATCGGTTTAACTTTTACCGATGTATCAGGATTATAATATTCGCCACCGATTTCCGAATTTCTGAAGACCAAAGACATCGTATCTTGTTTTGTATATACAATAATATCTGCATCTTTTATAACAGCATTATTATGACTAAATACCTTGTTTATTGGCTGCGAATAAGAAAGAAGCACTTTTTCTATCGGTTCATCAACAATTAAAAACCCCTGGACAAAAGGTCTGGCTATATAATCGTCCGTCGGAATAGGATCCTCACAACCGTTTATCAATAACAATAAAGGTAAACAGTACGCAATCAGTTTCAAAGGGAACATTTTTATCTTTTTATTTTGTATAGTATTTTTCATTACCTTTTTTCCTTCTATTAAAATTTTACTTCAAGAGCAATGGTAGGAATAATAGGCAATAATCGAATATCTTCCACTGTTGTAACATCCGTATTTGTTCTGTAAAAACGGAACCAAATATCACGTCGTGAATAGACATTATAAATATCAATCATTAAACGTGCAGGCAAACCGAATAATGTTGTTAAATAATTGACATTAAAATTCAATTGATGTGTATTCGGCAAACGTAATCCGTATCTATCTCCCGGAACTACATAGGGCGAAGGTATATTATCGCCGGGTTGAAAGCTACCTATGCGCGATGTTGCGGCCGTGTAAGATTGCCCGCTCTGGAACGTAAATGTTGCACCGAATTCCCAATGCTCATTTAATTTATATAAGCCGACGACTTTAAAATCATGGCGACGATCGAATTTCGGACGGAAAATACGTCCCTGATTTACACTATCGAATTTTCCTTCTACAAAACCGAAAGCATATCCTGCCCAACCTGTAAAATCACCGACTTTTTTCTGTAAAAATAATTCAAAACCATAAGACCAACCGTCACCATTAAAAAATACATCAGCCACTCTATTCGCGGATGTAGCCGTCTGGTTTAACTCGCTTAAATTGTAAAGTCTTTTGTAATACGTATCAAAATTTAATTGATAGCCCTCAAAAGGTTGTGTCTCAACACTTAAAATGTAATGGTCGGCTCTGCTTGCGGGTACCGATCTGTCTGTAGGAAGCCATGTATCAAAGAATGTAAAATCGGGCTGCGATGCCAGACGTAAATATTGGTGGAAAATACCAACGGAACCTTTTACTGCTACATTTTCATGTAGCTGATAACGAACTGCCAAACGTGGGTCGAACGCTTTTACCGACGAGGAATCCCAATAATTAAAACGTAATCCAGCTTGAAACGATAAGTCATCGGTGATACGATAATTCGCTTGTGCAAATACCGACGTAACAAAATCAGGAACACTGAAATTAACTGAACCGGAGGAATTCGATCCTTGCTGAGGTATTGAATCTTCCGCACCGAATTGTTGATAATATGAGAAATTGTACCATGTTTGTTCGATGCCGCCTTTAATTGTCAATTCATTTGTAGCAAGCCATTCTAAATCATACTTTGCCGTATAGTCAACAATACTGTTTTTTACCTCGAAGGTAAAACCGGAATTATTTCCACCGAAATTATTTCCGTAACGGCTGCCGCTGATATTAAACGTTGAAAAAAGGTCATCGCTAAAAATATGCGTCCAACGCAATGAACCCGCTCTATTTGAAATTCCCAAATTAAATTCTATACCCGCACCGCTTAAGCCCAAATTATCCGCACTATAAAACCCTGATAAGAACAAGCGGTCATCAGGACCCAAATCTTGAGATACTTTAGCATTCAAATCGTAAAAATTAAAATCGGGAATAGGGTTTTGGGGATCTTCCGGCAAAGCCGATGTTATTAAATCGAGATATGTTCGACGTGCCCCAAGGAAAAATGAGCCACCATCCCATGGTAGAGGTCCTTGCAGTGAACCGCGTGAAGAAATAATTCCTATGGATGCGACACCTTCAATTTCCTCACGATTACCGTCCTTTTGCGTAAGATTCAATACGGCAGAAAGTCTTCCGCCATATTCTGCCGGATAACCCCCTTTAATAAGTTCCACATCCTTAATTGCATCGGGGTTAAAAGCCGAAATAAAACCGAAAAGATGGGAAGGATTATACACAGTGGAACCATCTAATAAAACCAAATTCTGATCAGGCGAGCCACCCCGTATATATAAACCGCTTGATATTTGCGATGAGGTTAAAACACCCGGCAAGAATTGCAATGCACGAAATATATCGGCTTCACCGCCTACACGTAATTGTTGTAATTGCTGGACTGGAATATTAACTTTACTAACCGAAATCTCTCTCAATTCGGCAGCTCTATCTGCTTCGACAACAACTTCTTCCGTTGTGCCCTCCAAAACCTTCATCTCCAGATTTACATGCTTCGACTCACCTTTATCAAATTCCATCTCCTTTTCCAATTTTCTAAATCCTACATAGGAAACAATCACCGTTTGTTTTCCTACCGGAATATTTTTAAGGGTGAAGAAACCGTTTTTGTTCGTATAGGCACCAATTTTTTTACCCTTTATCGTTACAGCTGCTCCGATAAGAGTCTCTTTCGACTTTGCATCTTTAACATAACCGCTCAAAATAGCTGTCTCGCCATCGGCAGGTGCGAGTGATTCTTTTGCATAACTCCATTGAGCAGTAGAGAGCGAAATAAAGCACACGAGCGCACAAGTAATTTTTAACGCCATAAAACCCTAAATTTTTCTATAGTACATTGTTACAGTATAAAGGTGACGCAGAACGAATGTCATTGTTTCAGCGAAAAAATGACAATTTTCGGCATTTCGCCTTACTTATTTACTGTGTTAGAAACAGTAAAAAGATATAAATGTTTCATCGCAGAAAGCATTTTTCAATAGGTTTCCGTCAAAGTTTCCACCCTAAAACCAATAAACACAAGAACTAATAAACTGAAAAAGTTTCTACAGTTTCCGTTTTTTGCCTTTGATCGGACTATGAATAAATATGGGTCGAGCATTGTATAGACTTTGGAGAGCTATTCTCTTGATGTACTTTCACAACCGTTACAATGGTGTTGATTAGCAAATTCTCCGGACTCCACCTGAAAGGTTGAATGCGAAAGAGAGTATTCATTCTCAATTTTTGTACGAACGTCGCTAAGAATTTGCTCATGGCTGCGTGTTCCGTCACTAACAATATGTGCACTTACAGCACTATTATCCGAATCAATTTGCCATATATGAACATCGTGTACACTTTTTACTCCGGCTATAGCTGTAATCACTTTTTCTACCATTATACCATCTGAACCCTTCGGTGCAGCATCCATAAGAATACGTACTGCCGAACGGATTAGCCGATAGCTATTGCGAACGATAAATATTACTATCAATAATGATAAAACAGGATCAATCCATTCAATGTGGGTAAAGTGCATAATTGCACCACCGATAAGCACCGCTAATGATGATAACAAGTCGGAAAGAACATGCAAATACGCGCTACGTGTACTTAGGTGATGCGAACGAAACAAGACCAATGCACTAATACCATTAGCTATAAAACCAAAACCCGCAACAAATACCATTGTCTCGCCATGCACATGGTCGGAATGCCCGAATAAACGCTCAAATGCTTCTTTTACAATAAGTAAGCATACCGAAAGTAAAACAACACCGTTTATAAGGGCAGCGACTATTTCAACCCTTTTAAATCCGAAGGTAAAACGTTGTAATCGCTGTTTATCGTTTCGGGAAGTTTCATATAATCGTAGAGCAAGGTACGCAATAAATAATGCACCGACATCGGTAAGCATGTGTCCGGCATCCGCTCGTAACGCAACACTATTGGCAATGTAACTACCTATTATCTGTACAATCATAATAGAGGCAGTTGTAATCATTGCAATCAACAATGATTTTCTATCCTTCCGGATATGATCCGAATGGTCATGATGGAAATGGCTACTGGATTGGTCATGCGAATGACCATGATGACGATGTGACATACCCTATTATCGCGAAGGAATTTTGCTAATATGAAAGAAACGTATAAAGAAAGTTTATGTTTTCTATATGAAGATATTCTTCTTCTGTTCCGTAACCTTTGCGAAAAGTCGGATAAGAGAATCAGATTTATTTGATTATAAATCCCAAAGAGATGAGCGTTTTTTTCACTTTTTCGACATGGCTACCTTGAATTTCTATAGAGTTATCTAGAGCTCCCCCACCGGCTCCACATTGCGATTTTAACTTTCGGGCAATATCGTCAAGTTCGGTAGGTGTTGACTGAAATCCGGTAATAAGCGTTACTGTTTTTCCTTTGCGCCCTTTATTATCGAGAACCACTTTCAGTTTTTGAGGTTTTCCGTCATATCCGGTTTTGTTGGTCTCGGACTTTACAGTATCAATCGGAGCATCGTTCATTAAAGCCGCAAGATCGGCAAGAGAGGATAGTTTCTTCATATTACTTTTCCGTAGAATCCATACCTAATTTTTCAGCCAATGTGAGTACGGCTTTTACATAGTCCTTACTGTTATTGTAATGGAACACCGCCTTTTCATGCGACTCACGGCTGTTTTTCCAACCGTTTACCGACAAATAATTTGCAACGCTGAATATGGCATCTTGTTCATCAAACAGGTTGATAACTGAGTCGTCATTGCCGTCAACAGCCCATGATCTGTAACTTGAGGGCAAAAACTGTGATAGACCGAAAGCACCTGCGAATGAACCTTTTATGTCCAATACATCAGCATGATATCTTGTCCGCATGGAATCCAAAGCAAGTAACTGATCCAAAGCCCAATTAACTTTTTTTGAGGTTCTTTGTTCTATCTTTTTTTCTAATTCGAATAATCCTGTCGTATCCTGTTTTGCTTTCAACTCATCGCGAACAATCTGTTTATTCTTTTCAAGGTTCTCGGGGGTATCCGCCAGAGCTACAGATAAGAACACACCGGCAATGGGGTAATTGCCTGTTATCTTCCCGAATTTGGTTTCAATCCACAATATAGATGCGATTGCTTGTTTTGGTACTTTATAATGCATCGCCGCACTATCCAACTCTCGTGAATACTGTTCCAAAAACGTATTACATTTCACTACCGAATAGTTATCATAATGCTGCGAATAATCGGGCGGTTTTCTATAGCCGGTAACATTAATCTTTACTAACGATTCCTTGAATTGCACTCTACCATCGGTCATCAGATTAACCAAAAATGCGGTATCCATGCCGCGCTGTAATAAGCGTTCCGTTAATGGTGCAAAAACCGCATGAGACGTTTCGAACCAATTTTTAGGCAATCTTGACGCAAAACCGGTTCGTGGAACATCACCGGATTGTACGCTTATACCTCCCCCGCATGACCGGAACAAAAAGGCTACGGAAATAAGTATCCACAATCCTGATGTGGAAAAACGTAAATATATAGAGCGAGAACTCACGTAAATACAATTCCTTAATGCTGCTTTCAATACAAATTACGGCAGTCACAAAGCATCAAACCGCCGCAGATGTTCATGCTTTTCTTCCTAATTTGCATTTGTTTAATAGACTACAACGTTTGTGAACCGCTATTGTTTTTATGGACAATTACATCAATACATCTGATTTTGCACATCTACGTGATAATGAAGACCCGCTACATCACTTTCGCGGTCGTTTTCATTTTCCGCATTTTAATGAAAAAGAAGCACTATACTTTTTTGGCAAATCTAATTGGCTTATGCCCAAAACAGCACAATATGCACTGATTCATGAACTTGAAGATTGGCATAAGTATGGTGTTGAAGGACATTTCTTGGCAACTAAACCGTGGTTTAGTTATCACAAATTACTTACTAAACCTCTTGCGGCCCTTACAGGCTCCTTAGAATCGGAGGTAGTATGCATGAATACCCTTACCGTTAACCTTCATCTTATGATGGTGTCCTTTTATCGCCCGACCAAAGAGCGTTACAAAATCATTATTGAAGCCGGAGCTTTCCCGTCGGATTACTATGCTGTAGAGACACAAATTCGGTTTCATGGTTACAAAGCCGATGATTCTTTAATAGAAATTAGCCCGCGCAATGGCGAAACTTTTTTACGAACGGAAGATATTGTACGTACTATTGAGCAACACGGCGATTCCGTTGCTTTGGTATTGTTCAGTGGAGTGCAATATCAGACGGGGCAGCGTTTCGATATGCAAACAATAACGGAAGCGGCACATAAAGCAGGGGCATTTGCCGGATTCGACTTAGCACATGCCATAGGTAATGTAGAATTGAATTTACATGATTGGAATGTTGATTTTGCTGCTTGGTGCTCTTATAAATATCTTAACTCAGGCCCCGGCGGTATAGGGGGTGTATTTGTACATGAACGGCATGGGAATTCGCCCGATATTCCACGATTTGGCGGTTGGTGGGGTTATGATGAGGCAACCCGTTTTCAGATGAAAAAAGGGTTTGTACCATCACAAGGAGCCGAAGGATGGCAATTATCAAATGCTCAGGTTTTTCAGATGGCCGTGTTAAAATCCTCATTGGATATTTTTGAAGAAGCAGGATTAAAAGAGTTATTTAAAAAAAGAGATGACCTAACGGGATACCTTGAATTTCTGATGAAAGAGTTATTAATAAGGAATCCGGCTATACCGATGACAATTCTTACACCAACCGATAAAGAGCAAAGAGGCGCGCAATTATCGCTTGCTTTTTCGGAACGAGGCAGAGAACTACATAAAAAGCTACAGGATATAGGTATAATAGGCGATTGGCGAGAACCCAATATTATTCGTGTTGCTCCTGCTCCTTTGTATAATTCATATTGTGATGTTTATAATTTCAGTAAAACATTAGAAGAATTATGCACTGAAATATGGGGTTAAATCTACTTCAACGATGTTTACTTTTTGCAAGGTGATAGTATTATGGAAATGAAAAACTTTATTTTTCTTATAATATTGGTAATTGGGGGTGGCGTATTTGCCCGAAGTGTTGCCAGACTTATTCAATATCTCGGTTTTGCAAAACCGGAAATACGTTGGGACAATATTCCGGCTCGAATACAGCAAACAGTTTTAGTCGGGTTTGCACAAACAAAAATTCTTCGTGATAAAGTTGCAGGACCAATTCATGCCGGCATTTTCTGGGGTTTTTTAATATTATTGGCAGCCGCGACTGAATCGGTTCTCGAAGGTATTCATCCCTCATTAAATCTTAATTTTTTAGGTCCTCTCTACTCTCTCACTTCCATTCTTATTGATGTTTTTTGTTTGCTGATTATTACCGGTACGCTTATGGC
Organism: bacterium; assembly: GCA_022844575.1. Classification (GTDB taxonomy): domain Bacteria; phylum Bacteroidota; class Ignavibacteria; order Kapaibacteriales; family UBA961; genus UBA2353. The sequence continues at coordinate 4,125 of JALHLL010000032.1, read as the reverse complement.
ATTGTGGCGTAGATATATCACAAAGATAAAGCGTTTGCAGGTTGAAGCGGAAAAGGTGGAAGCCGCAATGATTTTATTAACTATATTCAGTATTGTTACATCATTGTTGTTACAAAATTCCGCCCGCGTTGCTATGCACGAGGATTTTTCTTGGGCTGTAAGACCCGTTTCCTATTTTATAGGTAATAATGTAATGGCAGGATTTTCGCATAATACCCTCCATTTTATTTTTGAAGCATGTTGGTGGATACATATTTTACTCATTTTGGGATTTACAAATTATTTACCGTATTCCAAACATTTGCATGTGTTAACCTCAATACCGAATGTGTTTTTCTCGAAAATCAATTATCCGAATGTATTGGAAAAAATTGATTTTGAGCAAGAAAACATTACTCGATTCGGTATAAATGATATTGAGGATTTTTCTTGGAAAACAATTCTCGACGGTTATACATGTACACATTGCGGTCGTTGCACAAGTGTATGTCCCGCAAATCAGACCGGAAAAGTTCTCGACCCAAGGGAAGTAATTGTACAGATACACCATCGTACAATGGAGAAAGGTCCTTTGCAGTCGAAAATTGCCGATTTTGCCTTAAATGCTTCTCGTCAGGAAAGAAAATTAGCGGCAGAGCAAATTCTTACCGGAAAAAGTGCTGCCGAATTTACCGATACGGAACAAGAAGTATTTACGGAAATATTAAATGAAGAAGAGCGTGCGATATGGGGTAAAAAGCTAATAGGTGATTATGTTAATCCCGATGCTTTGTGGCAATGTACAACATGTGGTGCATGCATGCAGGAATGTCCGGTTAATATTGAGCATGTTCCGGCTATAGTTGGTATGCGCCGTTCGATGGTGATGATGGAATCGGCATTTAATGAAGAGTCAGCTATATTACCGGATATATATGGTAATATGGAGAACAATAGCGTGCCTTGGGGAGGTTTTTCGGAAGGCGACCGTGCATTATGGGCTGAAGGTACGGGCATTAAGACAGCTGCCGAAGATGCTGATATGGAAGTTTTGTTCTGGGTGGGATGCGCCGGAAGTTTCGATGACCGAGCAAAAAAGATAACAATGGCTTTTGCTGAACTCATGCAAATAGCCGGAATCAATTTCCGCATATTAGGCACGGAGGAACGTTGTACAGGTGACCCTGCACGCCGATCGGGTAATGAATACCTTGCGGATATGCTCACAAAAATGAATGTTGAAACTCTGAACATGTATAATGTTAAGAATATTGTAACAACTTGCCCTCATTGTTTTAATACTCTCAAAAACGATTATCCTCAATTCGGAGGTAATTATCAAGTATCACATCATTCACAATATGTGCGAGATTTGATTACTTCAGGGCGTTTGATTCTCAATAGCAGAGGTGCTGCGTCCAAAGAAGCCGTCGCTTATCACGATTCATGTTATTTGGGCAGATATAATAATGAGTATGAGGCACCAAGAGCAACACTTTCCCATGTACCCGGTTTGGAAATAGTAGATGTCAAACGTTCCGAAAGCCGTGGCTTCTGTTGCGGTGCCGGTGGTGCACGTATGTTTATGGAAGAAGTTGTCGGCGAACGTGTAAATATTAATCGAACGAATGAATTACTTGCGACAGGTGCTACAACCATAGCAGTAAATTGCCCCTTCTGTACAACAATGATAACGGACGGAGTAAAAGCAGCCGAAAAAATTGATGAGGTACAAGTAAAGGACATTAGCGAGATAATCCTGCAAGTCGTAAAAAACTGAACCGGACATACACACACTTAAGAGTTAAAAAAGACTTCCCATTCGGGAGGTCTTTTTTTATTATCCAATTGCGTCATAACACAAATACTCTGCACGTATGAGACAAAATGATCTTTTTCGTATCATTGCGATAAAGGGTGTATTGAAAAATACTATGCGAAATGACCGAACGATGTTATACTGACAGCCGATTTTTGGTATTTTGCATTTTCGTTAACAGGCCTTTGTGAAGTCGATCGTATTTGCTTTACATTTCATTGCATTACGAATATGTTAAAAAACCATCGCCAAATCCTATCTCCGATGTTTTCGGCTTTTGCCGTGATACTATCGGTATGTGGGTTTTTGACGATGCATGCACAAAATTCTAATGATGTATCTGCCCACTTAAGTCGCAATATCTCATCTCAAGGACGTGAGTTTTGGATAGCAATACCGGAAAACGACTATTCTAACCCATTAGTCAATGCGCTCGAGATATATGTCACTTCTTCACAGAATACGCGTGTTACGCTCGAACACAGCATCTCTCAATTTTCCCTTACAAAGGAAGTAAAGCCTTATTCTGTAACAACTTTTTCCACACGTGACGGTAGCGCCTTATGGAATTGGGAATTGACAAAATTCGAACAAATCGAATCGGGTGCAATACATATTTTTGCCGAACATCCGGTTTCTGTTTATATACTTAATGCTAAAGAAAAAAGTGCGGACGGCTATACGGCATTACCCGTACAAGCTTGGGGCAATGAGTATATGCACTGCTCGTATTATGATCATTTCGATGAAACTCTGTCCAAAGAATGGGGAGGCGGATTCACAATCATCGCAGCTGACAATGGTACTGAAGTAACTGTCAATCTACGCGGCAAAAATTATGACGGAAGAGGACGCACCGTTTCAGGCAAAACCATTCCTTTTATTGAGAAGATAATCCTTAACAAAGGTGAAACATATACCGTACAGGGAAACGGAAAAACAATAGCAACATTCGATCTGACCGGTTCTTTTATCTCAGCGAATAAACCGATTGGGCTTGTATCATACCATCAAAGGGCAATGCTCCCTTCCAATAATCAGAATGGGCGAAGTCATCTTGTAGAGATGATACCTCCGATTCATGCCTGGGGCAAGCGTCATGTTGCTCTTGAATTTCAAAGAGAAGGGAAAGGTGACTTTTTTAGAATACTTGCTTCAGAAAATGATACGCGATGGACATTAAAGTATTATGATAAAAATACAGGTCAACTTATACGTGAAAGTCAGGAACGAACACTTCAAGCAGGTGAATTTTATGAAGAACTTAATAATTATGCCGGTAGGGGACAAGCCGAAAGTATTCGCGGTGTAAGTGTATGGGAAGCGAATAAACCCGTTCTACTTATGCAATATTCCTACTCTACTTTTTGGGATAATACAAACGATTATGATCCTTTTATGTCGGTAGTTACACCTGTAGAACAGTATATCTCCGCAACTGTGTTCGAAACACCGACCTTACCCTCATTTCAAACTCATTGGTTCAATATAATAGCAGTTGGAGATACTAATGATACAAACGCTTCGCTTCTGAAATCCATTCAACTTGACGGCATACCTCTTTGGCAGACTCAACCGCAATTATTGCAAAGGAATATTCCGAAAACCAATTTATACACAACTCAAATCAAATTGGCGCCGGGCTCACATATAATTGCAGGAGCCAGCACTTTTTCGGGTCATGTGTACGGATTCGGTAATTTTAATTCATACGGATTGCCGGCTGCAATTGCATTAAAAAGAATAAACAGAATAGACACATTACCCCCCGATGTAACAAAAACGGACTCATGTGGCAATTATCATTTTTATGTTTCAGAGTTAAAAAACTCGCCCGGAGACCCAAAAGTTGTTCAGCGAGATCAGGGTATTTACTCTGTGGAATTGGTACAATACCTTTCCGAGAATTATAGAATTCGTTATATAACAGCACCAACAATTCCTTATGAACCTATAGCTTTTCAATTTCAATTTGTCCTTGAGGTTATAGACCCTACAAAAAATGCCTTCGGAGTTGTTACAATAGTTGATAGGGCAGGAAACTCAATTTCCGACACATCACATTATGTAAGTCCTGCAATTTCGTTTGCACCTACATTCCTTCAATTCGGAGCAATACGTTCGGGTACACAAAACAAACGTACTCTTAGTATCATAAACAACGGTGACAATACAATTTTCGTTTCGAGTATCAATCTTCGCGACGGTGGTGTTTTTGTTTTGGACAATAGTGGCTCGATTTCATCTGTTCCTCCGAAAGATTCGGTTCAACTGATAATAACATTTAACACACCCGAGCAACAGTCAGGTGCATATGCCGATGAAAT
>JALHLL010000031.1:1814-20848 GCA_022844575.1 bacterium | reverse complement strand
ACCGACCATCGGTATAGGGGCAGGCAATTCATGTGATGGGCAAGTGCTTGTTTATACCGACATGCTCGGGATAACCGTAGATTTCAGCCCGCGTTTTGTAAGAAAATACGATAATTTGCATGAGCGCATTCATACTGCCGTCAATAATTATTGCGATGATGTTCGCACAATGAATTTTCCGAATGAAGATGAGAGTTATTAAATGAAAATCTGTAATCTTCTGATATTTTCCTTAGTAAGTTTCGGATATCTTTCTTGCAGTTCGAAAGACTCAATTACCAATCCGCAGGACATAATATTTCCTGAAAGCGATGTGAAATTCCAAAATCACGTATTACCATTATTACGTTTAACATGCGGCGTGGGTGGGTGCCATAATACAACCAGCGATAAACCCTTAACAAGCTATACGGAAATTGTTTCAAGTACCGGTTTGGTAATTGCCGGAATGCCTAATGAAAGCGTACTTATACAATTTATGGAAGGCACTTTACCTCATCCCGGTATCGTTAATTATACATATACCGATAATCATAAAACGGGAGTTCGTACTTGGATTAAAGAGGGTGCAAAAAACAATTAAAAGAATATAATCGAACCTAACGAATACAAACTATTGTATAATAAGTTGATTCAACTGTCTCTGACTATTTTTTATTAGAATACTTGTATATATACCTTTCGGCAAACTCGATATATCGAGTGAGGTGTTACCGTAAGCGGAATATGTAAATATCTTTTCCCCCAGTACCGAATAAAGAACAAATTCCCAATCACCTTCTTCTGCAATAGATATCGCATTATGTGCAGGATTAGGATATATGGATATACCTCCTGAAAAGTCAGGTTCGTTCTCTACAGACGAAACAATCTGCATGGTATAATTCTTAAAGAAATTATCCCAATAAAAATCTGCTATGGCTACGGGATAATTTTCGCCATTAGGATATTGATGCCCCATTCCGTTTACTAAAGTAAATCTTAATTCTCTTTTATCTTCAGTTTTTATATCGGTAGATGTATTATATGTGTAGGTAAGTGTATTTTGTATTTCCGATTTTGTATATGTATTTTCTAATTCCAAAACGCCTCTATAACGACCTAATGCTCCATTTAGCCAATATATTGTCGAATCGTTAAAAGGAAACTCCTTCAATCCGAATTTTTCAAATGCATTTAACCACTTATTGTCCTGCGTACCAAGTACAAACCACACCGGTACTTTTCTTGCCGAATATGCAGAATCCCCTTTGTTTAAGGCACCGCCACAAGGGCCGACAGCTGCAAAAACATCACTCATTTCTACGGAAAGTTTACTTACAAAAGCTCCTCCATTGGAAAAACCTGTAGCATACACTCTCGTTCTATCAATTGATAATCTATGTACGAGACTATCAAATAAAAAACGTATAAATTTTACATCATCGGCAAGTGTTTGGTTCGGGCAAGCAATCGTATCCAGTTCGGCAATATGCCATTTTGTTGTGTTTTCCTTTTTACCATCCTCTATTACACAATACTCCAATGAAGAAGGAAACACCGTTATAAACTTTTCTTTTTGTCCTTTTTCTTTCCATTGAGATATATTAAGAAACTTCTCGCCATCACCACCCGTTCCGTGGAACATAAATACTACCGGATAACCACCCTTCGGTATTGCTCCATCAGGCACAACAATAATTGTATTACGTTTAATATCATCAACAACTAAAGATATGTCGTATCGCGTTTGCCCGTAACACAAAAATGTTGTGCAAAGAAATGTTATGATAACTAACAGTTTCATTGACCCCCCTTTTAGGTCATAAATTCATTAAGGTTAATTAGGTTACAAGACTAAGTAGTAATCTCTTCCACTTCCTTAACATCTTTCGGTTCTCTTTCTTCAGAATCAGTCTTTATTTTCTTCTTTCCATGTCTGAAAATACTTATAAAGAAGCCTCCAACCATTGCAATTACACCAAACCAAACCAAGTTAATTAAGGGTTTAATCGATACTTCCGCAGTAAATACTTCTTTCGGGGCATTTTCGGGTTTGGTGGTATCGTAAAATGTAAACATTGCACCCGATTCCTCAAGTATTTCCCTATTTACATCCAATTTTGTAAAGGCAATCTGCTGGGTGGTTCCGGGTATAATAAACGGTTCCGGCATAGTTTCCATAGTTGCTACCGTAATATTGGCATACAAAGTATATTCATTCGTATCGCCCTTAGCATTTGTTACGGTTATTAGCGCACCCGGACGTATGCCGCCATTCTTAGCTCCGCCGCGCATCCCCGACATATCAAAACGAGTGAATGTTATTTTTAAGGAAGTATCGGTAGGGATAGGAATTGTCATTCCTTTTTTTAATGTGGTCTTCGGTAATTCTCCTACCATTTCAAGTACTTTCGGAGAAACATAGACATCTTTATCAATAGCCCATGAGATACCCGGTTCCTGAAATGCGGCCTGTCTTTTATTAAAATCACTCCAGAACATTATCGGTGCAACGGTATCTACCCGAGATTCCGTTCTCACTTCAACAAAATACTTATAACGTTCCTGATCTTTTCTTCCAACATCAATCTGATTTTTACCGACATAAGTTAATGTATAACCAAGTGCGGAAATCGGTTTACCTTGCTCCATACGAGCATGCTCTTTAACCGAATAACGCGATGTTGCCAAGATACCGAGCATAAGAAATGCTATACCCGCATGACTTATATATGCACCTGCCGATGAAAACTTAGAACGTATAATTTTCAAAGCAAGCTCCGCATTTACAAAAAGGGCAAACCACGAAGCAAATGCCAAAGGAATATACCACCAATCACGAACTCCGAGAATATACGATGCAATAGTCGCAATAACAGCCATTCCCAATGGGAAAATCATTTTCTTGAACACCATTCCGAAATTTTTTGCGCGCCAACGTACCGCCAATGATAACCCGTTTATCAAGAGTATGGCAGTAACCAAAGGTATATGCAAACGATTATAAAATGACTGATCGAGAGCAACCTTTGTTAAACCTAATATTTCGGCAATAAGCGGATAACTTGTTCCGAGTAATACGATGAGCGCACTCATAAGAGTAAAACTTGAACCGATAGATAATAAAAATTCACGTGACTGAGGCGCAAATGAGTCGGGTGTTTTTATAAAATCCTTCAATCGCCATATCATCATACCAACACCAAGGGCAATAAACGTACTCATGAAAATCAATAAGATTACATAAGCAAACATACCGGGGTCAACAAAAGAATGGACTGATGTATCGCCTAATACACCTGAACGAGTTAAGAATGTGGAGTACAAAACAAGAATAAAGGAAAAAAGAGCCAAAAGGATATTGGTACGGATTAGCCCTTTCGTCTTGCGCTGTACCAACATGGTATGCACCAAAGCGACACTTGTAAGCCATGGAATAAGAGAAGAGTTTTCTACGGGATCCCATGCCCAATAACCGCCCCAACCTAATGTTTCATAAGCCCAAAAACCCCCAAGCATAATACCAAAGCCCAGAATTGCGGTGGCATATAAAGTCCAAGGCAAAACGGCGTCAATCCATTCATCGTATTTTCTTTTAATTAGTGCAGCCATTGCAAAAGCAAAAGGTACGGACAAAGCTGCAAAACCCGTAAACAAAATAGGCGGATGTATTGTAATCCACACATTGTGAAGAAGAGGGTTAAGTCCCCGACCATCAGGCGGCTTAATACCTTTTGCAATACCGTCTTTTGCAAATGAATCCCAGATATAGGCAAAAGGATTTTTTACAATAAGCAATAAGAGCAGAAACACTAATATAAGGGAATAGAATACCATTACTTCGGCTTCCCAACCCCTTTTCCGTACATAGGGTATCAGCACCGAACCGATAAGAGCTACCCACACTGTCCATAATAAAAAGCTACCCTCTTGTCCGGCATAGCCAGCCGCCATTAAGTACCATGTCGGCAAATCCTTATTGGAGTAGCTCCATACATAGGTGTACTGAAAATCGCTTGTCATTACATTCATCATGTTCAGACAAAGCGCAAACACGATACCCCCGCTCAGGGTATAAAAAAGTATTCTGGCTATACGCAATGCCGAAACATTACCGCGTATGGCAAGTATATAATAGACTAAGGATGTGAGCGAAGCACCGAAAAGCAAGTGCATCAGTATTTGCCCGACATAAAAGTCTTTTAGGAAATCGGTGAACATATATGTGGTTAACTTAATTGTGGATGAAACACAAAAATAGCAGTTTACCACCGAGCAAAGGGGCTAAGTAGTGAAGGGACTCCCTGAATAAAGAAAGAAGCACGGTTATTGTGAACGAAGTAAAGAATCTGTTTTCTCAAAATATACTAACTCACCACCCCACGGAACCCTCAAGCGGCGGGGAATTGTGAAGAAAACTGATAAGAAAAATCGCAAAAACTTGAAAATTACCCACTTTCAGAGGGTGTGTTACTGCGCACGATGAGGTGTTGTAAATACGACAGTAAGCAAAGGGGGAGTTGATATTCAATTATCATTAACTTTATCAGCAAATATATACTATGTAATGATAAAAAACAGAACTACTCTATACCTGAAGAACATAATACTAAACGCTGCCTTAGTGCATATATATAAAGGCATCTGTTTTTCCCAAAAACAGATGCCTATTCGTTTCAGTATAATTATACAGTTAATGGAATAGGTTTTGTATTCCAAACCAGTCCTTCACCACTTGAAGCAGGAGTAGAACTGTACGAAGTGCCGTTTACACTAAATGTAAATATCTGAGGGCCGCCCCAGTCTATCCCCATACCGATTAAACTATATTTTCCCGCATCAAGGGTAATATTATAATTTCCACCGAGGGGGGTTGTAATACCGTTCAGCAGAAGTGTACCTTGAAATTGCCCGGGAACAATGTTAATAGTGCAATTAACCGCTTGGTTATTACCACTTAAAATGCGGCAGATTTCAAAACTTGCACCCCACTGATAAGCGACAAGAATCAGTTCATTGTCGCATGCTGTTATTTTAATAACATTAGCCATAAAAAACACACCTTTAAAAAAAAATCCTACTCTTTTGGCTTTTCGGAATACGCCTCGTTATTTAAGTGATACGACTTCACTATAAATAGCCACAACACACATGTTGGCCACCAAGGGTGTCAGCCATTATAAAAAAACTTTAATTACTTTTTCAATTATTACTGAAAAGATTAGAGAGCAGTTGGCTTTCAAAATACTATGTCAGAGAATAACTCTTCTCACACTTAATATATAGCAAATCAAAGTGCTTATTATCTTAAACAAAATTACAACCGTTTATTTAAAATCCGTTACTACAGAAATACTACATTTTTTGATAATTTTTCATTCAAAAAAGCGAAAAAATGGTGTTTTTGGGGCATTTTGACAACATCCTCCCCCAATGGTTATTATTAACCATGTTTTACAAAATTCATTGGTTTATATTAGCCACTTTTTTTGGTGATGTTTCGGAGGAAAATGCAGCCACCCGTGTCACTTCGTGACACCCCTCCGAAGGATGGGAATTTTTCTGATTATGTACTTAATAAATTCCCCTTTTTCATAGAGTGTAGACGAAGTCTGACGGGGTATCAAACACTAAACCATGTCATTCTGAACAAAGTGAAGAATCTTTTTCGTGTACAGATTCTTCGTTGCACTCAGAATGACAGGAGTTAAGCTGCAACAAAGTAATTCTCATTCTGAACGAAGGTGAGGAATCAATTTCACTCACAGATTCTCCGTAGCACGCAGAATGGAGGTTCCTATTCATTCTCCTCGAGTTATTCCCTCCGTTTTTAGTAGATAAGAACAATCCATCTTAAGGAAGCATATCGATAAGTTTGTTTCCTATTAGTACTTTTGTAATTGATAGTTATACCGCATTATTCACTGCATAGGTTTGCATTATGAAACTCATAAGTTTATTTCTTCTTTTTTCGTTGTTTTCCGTTCACGCACAAAACTTCGACATGGTGAAAATACAGAACCTTCCGGGTTCGAGTATTACATCGGTAGCACAGTTACAAGGTGGTGATATTATTGTAGGAACACCACATGGCTTATGGAAAACAAATGATGTTTTTGATGAATGGATGAGAATTAACTCTCCGCTTTTTCAAGATAGTATGGTATATCGTGTCGGTGTTGCATCTAACGATAATATCATTATAGGAACCCGAAAAGGAATATATATTTCTACCGATGAAGGTGTTTCATGGACTCAACCCATATCAATCGGAACAACTGTAAAGTGTAAGTATATCTATTGCGATAAGAATAATAATGTTTTTCTTGATGCCGGCGCGCAACTCTATCGCTCAAAGGATGGCGGAAATACATGGTTGCGCTTTGCGCAAACGGAGAATAATGCCGCGATTGACATAGCCGGAACCAAAGCAGATATATCGGCGGCTTATGTTACAGCCGATAACTCGATTATAATGAAAAATTATATTTCGACGAATAATGGTTCTAGTTTTTTTTCCTTGAAAAACAGCTTTGCCAATGCTGTTTTTTATTCCGGTGATGATAAAGGCAATGTATATGCCTTCATAAATGCTGATAAGCCAACTGTAGCCGCTTCCATCAATAATGGGCAAACATGGGGTACGGCAATTGTGTCCGGCACATTCGATAGTAAAGTAAGCAGATACTTCGATGATGAACCCGAATTTCCATTTTTCGGTTCGGTCCTACCTCTCGATAATAAACGAATTCTGTTTACAGTTTTAGGAAACGGAACATATGTATACGATGTTCGGAATGACGGCACCTCTCTTAACTTGGAAAAAGATGATGTTCTTATTCATGGTTTACGCAGCCATTATATTACTTGTCTTTATCGTTTATCGGATGGCACTATTGTAGCAGGTACATTAGGTTCAGGCTTGTTTATCAGTAAAAACAATGCTCTTGATTGGACACAGGTTCGCACTCCGTTCACCTACCCTATTGTTAATGATTTTTTCCGTGATTATAAACGCCAACTTTTTTATGCAGCTACTTTGGATGGACTTTATGTAACGTCCGACCATGGCAATACATGGAATACTCTTTCCGCTCCGGGTGCAGATAACAATGTTCTCGCTATGACGGTAGTTCCGCAAGGCGACCCCGTTGTTCTTATGCACAGCGGTTTATATGGTTATTCCTACAATCAGGATGAATGGGTAAATATTAATAGTAAATTACCGGTTGGTTTTTACCCCGCTATGTTAAAAACGAGAGGTAATGAATTATTTGTTACAAGAGAAGGACAAGCTCTTTTTTCCAGTAATGTGGGGAAATCATGGACTTCAAAAACGGTACATGAGGAACTAATAACCCGATATACCGATGTACCGAATACAGATATTTTCGTTACGGTCGGACCATCAAATCTATTTCCGAAAAATATTCGTTTTACATTTAAGAAAGATTGGTCAATTTGGCAAGTCTATTCCGACGGGCTTACGGAGCAAATTGACCCGACGGATGTAGTTTCCATAAGAGCCAATCAGATATTCTTAGCTACAAATAACGGTACTTATCTTTTTTCATTGCTTTATAATAAGTGGGAAAAACCGTCTTCGGGTTGGCTGAACAATATACCGATTAAACTGTTTGCGCTCAATCCGATAAATCAAGTTCACGCTGCCGGTAACTCAGGTGCTTATTTCTATGATGACAAATCGGAAACATGGAAGCAGAATAATACTATGCTTATGCAGCTAATTACGAGCGCATTCGATAATAAAAGCAATTATTATACATCAGAACTGTATGGAAATGTTTATAGAAGCAAAGTCCCGACAGTAATTATGGGCATTCCCGAACTTATTTCCCCCGCCGAAAATGCTACAGACGTATCTCATTCCTCAGCACAAACAAGTTGGAAAAAAGTTGAAACGGCAGATAGGTACCATATCCAAATAAGTACAAATCCAAATTTTACCGATCTTGTATTTAATGATTCCACGATTACAGTACTCTCGGCAGCACCCAAAACATTAAAGCATACGATTCAATACTTTTGGCGTGTTCGAGCCATGAAGCTCGAACTTGATGGTGATTGGTCTGCTACAAGAACATTTACAACTCTATCGGTTCTGCCTGAGAAAGTTACCCTTACAAGCCCGAAAAATAATGAAGAGAATACAACTCTTACTCCCAGATTAATTTGGTTACGGCCGAATGAAGTTGATTCGTTTCATGTTCAATTATCAGCGCAAGAGGACTTTTCAACCCTTCTTCTGAACGATAGCACCCTATCTAAAACCGACAGGTTAACAAATAGTCTTAATGATTTTACTCGGTACTATTGGCGAGTACGTGGGAAAAACAGAGCCGGTTTTGGGAATTGGTCAGATACATGGAAATTTCGTACGGATGCCGCATCTAATGTTCACGAATTAGAAAAAGGACAGATTCATTTTATACTTAAGGGCTCCGAACTATCCATTGGCGGATTTTTTGCGATCTGCCCATGTACACTTACCATTTCCGATATGAATGGTAAAGAAATTCTTACCCGAACGCTAAAACCTGAGCAGGAGAACATCACTTTTTCATTGCCGGGTATCGCCTCCGGCTGTTATATTCTGAGGATAGGAAATAACAATACGGATGAATTTATAAGAACCTTTACTTTTGTACAGTAGCCGCGTTTGCAGACAAATGTTAAAAGATTGTATGAAGTATATGGTTTATTCGACTTTTTGCCGTAATTTTGCAGACTTATATTGACAACAACTCTCATAACGAGGATAACAATGGCTAAGAAGGGCGCAAGACTTATTATAACGCTTGAATGTACTGAGGCAAAAGCTGAAGGCAAACCGGCATCGCGTTATACGACAATGAAAAATAAGCAAAACCACCCGGAACGTTTGGAAATGAAGAAATACAATCCTTTTCTTCGTCGCCATACCGTTCATCGTGAAACACGGTAATTATCGTAAAAACGTCACAAAAAGCGTCCTCATTGTGAGGACGCTTTTTTTTTATCCGATTTCTGAAATAACCTTTTGTTCTTTCCGGTTATATGATTATCAAAAATAGAGGCATACGGCTATTAAGTTGTTTATTGGTTTTTTGTACTATTCAACTTATCGCTGCCGAGAGTAACGATGCCGAAAAAATTCTCAATTCCATACGAAACAACCTTTCGGTTGTTAAAGATTTTCAGGTTGATTTGAGTATAAAAATAGACTTGGAATACTTAAACATACCGGATGCAAAGGCAAAGTATTATTTCAAATCGCCCGATAAATCGAAGTTGGTTTCGGAAGGATTCGGACTTTTACCCAAACAAGGTATCGGTTTACCTACAAATCAATTACTTAATACTGCTCATACTTCCGTTATTACGGGTAAAGAAACAATCAATGGTAGAGTACTTACAAAAGTGAAAGTAATACCCCTTGATGAAAACTCCGAGATTATTCTTTCAACACTGTGGGTAGAGGAGAAAACCTCCCTTATTTATAAAGTATCTTCCTCAACACGACGCGGTACATTAGATATGTCGTTCACATACGGTGGCACGGAACAAAAGTACGGATTACCTAAAACCGTTGCCATAGTATTCGTATTGCCCCAATTCTCATTACCGAAGTCGCTAACAGGCGACTTGCAGAAAAATAATCGGACGCAAAAAAATGCCAAGAAAGAAGTAAAGGGCAAGGCGATAGTAACATACACCAATTATATGATAAACAAAGGTGTAAACGATGAAGTGTTTAAAGTTGAAAAGGAAAATTGACATCGTATGAGTCACTTTATTAACCCAAAAAGACTACCGTTTTACATACCTGCCATTCTTACGGTTTTGTGTGTTTGTTTCAGTTCTTGTACAACTGAAAAGAGTAAGAGGGCTGAGCAATTTATCATCCCGCAAAAAGATACATTACTCTTTAAGAAAACCTTTTTTCAGAGGAAATCGGCAAACTGTAATAATGATAGTGCGAACTGTGCAACCGTAACGGTTCACGGTATTGAAGCACTTATGCAAACCTCCAAGGAAAATGCAATTATTAACCGCTCCCTTATAGTACCTTTTGTTAATGAATGTATTCAAAAAGAGATTAAGGAAAATTTACGTTGGGATATAACCTCCTTAACCGATAGACCTACAATCGAAGGTTTGGCAGATGCTTTTATTGCCGATTATGAACGCGATAGAAATGAATCTCTCAATGATGATACGGTGGCATGGAGTTGCTCCATAGATGCCTCAATTGAACACAATACGGAACACTTTATTACGATAAAGGTTTCATCGTATATTCATACCGGAGGTGCACAACCATTACAAATGTCATCCTATTCCGTATTATCCACTCACAAACCTCGACTTATTCATCTGAGTGATATTGTGAACGATACGGTAGCACTCAGAAAAATCGTGGAGTTGAAACTGCGTGAGAAATACGATATACCTTTGTATCATGATTTGCGGAAGCACGGGTTTACACTCGATTCCAATTCATTACCCCTTACTAAAAATTTTTCAATCTCGCGAGAAGGGCTAACATTTCACTATAACCCTTATGATATAGCGCCGTACTCTATGGGTTCACATATGATACATTTGCCCTATAGGATGATTTCTCATTATTTACGGCGTGATTTAAAAATCTTGCAATGATGTACTGTTTTTCCCGAAAAGTAATTCCATATTTTTGCTGAACAATTTGAATATAAGGACAATACATGCTTACATATCAAAGCGCAGGTGTAAACATAGCTGCCGGAGAAGAAACAGTAGATAGAATTAAGCCACTCGTACGCTCAACTTTTACACCGGGTGTCATGACAGACATCGGATTATTCGGGGCATGTTTTGATGCTCGTTTTCCGGGATATGAGCATCCTATACTCGTTTCAAGTACCGATGGTGTAGGCACAAAACTGAAAATTGCCTTTGCCACCGGAAAACATAATACGGTAGGGCATTGTCTTGTTAACCATTGCGTAAATGATATTTTGGCATGTGGCGCAAAACCGTTGTATTTTCTTGATTATTTCGCCACAGGTGTATTGGAGCCCGATGTTGCGGAAAATGTAATAAGAGGCTTGGTAGAGGGTTGTTTGGAGAACAACTGTTCACTTATAGGCGGAGAAACTGCCGAAATGCCCTCTATGTATCAGACAGGTGAATATGATATGGCAGGAACGATTGTAGGGGTTGTTGATAAAAAGAATATTATAAATGGTTCGCGCGTACAAATTGGTGATGTTCTTATCGGCTTGCCATCATCAGGACTACATACAAACGGATTTTCGCTTGCGCGTGCCGCCCTGTTTCCTAAATATTCTCCCGATACATATTTCGATGAATTAGGCAGCACGTTGGGCGAGACATTATTGGCAATTCATCGCTCTTATTTACAGCAATGTATGCCTTTAGTGGAAAATCAAACTGCTCACGCACTTTCTCATATCACGGGCGGCGGTATTATCGGAAATACAAAACGTATTCTGAAAGAAGGAATGGGCTTACATATTGATTGGAATTCTTGGAATATTCCTCCTATTTTTTCCCTAATTCAGCGTGAAGGGAATGTGCCGGATGAAGCCATGCGCGAGGCATTTAATTTGGGAATAGGGATGATTATCGTATGTGCAAAAACTGATGCCGATAGTATTATGAATAAATTACAATCGGAGCATCCGATTATTATGGGCGAAATTATTCCCGCTTAAAATACCTAATGAAAATACTGTCCGATCTACTTCATGCCATCAATCCGAAACAAATAATCGGATTAACGGATATTTCCATATTTTCCATTGAACATAATTCACGCACTTGTGAGAAAAAATCATTATTTATTGCTATAAAAGGCACAACAACAGATGGGCATGCTTTTATACAGAATGCAATAGATAATGGTGCCGCAGCTATTATCTGTGAAAAACTGCCTGATGATTTAATAAAGGATATTACATATATAATTGTTGAGAATGCCCGCTCCACCGCAGCGGATATTTCCCACATATTCCACAATAATCCCTCGAGCAGATTAAAAATTTACGGTGTTACCGGAACAAACGGCAAAACCACCGTAACATTTATACTTAAACAATTACTTGAAGCACATGGTGAAAAATGCGGTATTATCGGAACAACGGGAAATTATTTCGGTGATAAAAAAATAGAGACGAAATATACTACACCAGAAGCTCCCGAATTATGCAAAATTCTTTCGGAAATGGCTGAGGAGGGTATTACGACCGTTATTATGGAAGTAAGTTCCCACTCCCTTATTATGGAACGGGTTCGTGGTATTCGTTTTTCCGCAGCTTTATTTACCAACCTCTCCCACGATCACCTTGATTTTCATAGAACGATGGAAGAATATGCTCAAGCAAAAAAAATGCTCTTCGATATGCTTCCAGCCGATGCCATAGCAATAGTAAACGGAGATGGTGTTTATAGTCATTATATGCTTACGGATTGTAAAGCAAAAAGAAAATATACCGTAGGAATGGAACATCGTTTCGATACAACCATACATTCTGTAGAATGTTCATTACAAGGCACGCACTTCTCACTTGATATTGACGGTTCATTTCCCGAAACACTTCATGCACGGTATATGTTTTCTACATTATTGCTTGGTTTCTTTAATGTGGAAAATATGGCTCTTTGTATTTCGCTTTGTTTGGCATTGGGAATGGACAAAGTCGTGCTTTCGGAGGCAGTTAGACAATCACATGGTGCTCCGGGCAGAATGGAAGCAATACCATTACCTAATAATAGTGTTGCAATTATTGATTATGCACATACACCTGATGCTTTGGAAAAAGTATTGCGCACTTGCCGAGCAACTCTACACAATTACTCAAGTACTAAAGGAACATTGATAACCGTATTCGGATGCGGTGGTAATAGAGATGCAAAAAAAAGACCGCTTATGGGTAGTATTGCTTCGGAATTATCTGATTCGATTATCATTACTTCCGATAATCCTCGTAATGAACATCCTCAAATAATTGCTGAAGAAATTCTTCGTGGCTTTACACGTTTGATACCTGTCCTCATTATTCTCGACCGTAAAGAAGCCATAGAGAGGGCATTATCTTCAGCACAATCGGGCGATATTGTCCTCATTGCAGGCAAAGGGCATGAAACTACACAAACGATTGGAAGTTCCGTACTCCATTTCAGTGATAGAGGAGTGGTGGAGGAATATCATCATAGTATCACTTGATTACCGTATACATAAACAATCCTACTAAGCCCCTATCGTAGTTTATCAATACACCCTAAACTAAAAAAAACGTGTATTGCAGAATAAATTCCGGTAAAACACTACGTTCTACCGGAAAATCCTACATTTTTGTTTTAGGTACTTTTATTCATGATGGGGCTTTTTATGCGTAAATATATTTTTCTCTTATTATTCTTTTACGAAGCGGGTTTGGCGTCAGAAATTAAGTCAGGTCCGATGGTCGGTTATTGCTCCATGCGTGAGGCATCGGTCTGGGTGCAGACCTCCTTACCCTCCGACATAATGATGGAATATAGTTCCGAATCTGAACCGCAAAAAAAACTACGAACACAAACAATCCGCACAATTCATGAGAATATGTGTGCCGCAACACTTATTGCCGATAAGGTGGAACCCGGAACAAAGTACAATTACACGATTTTTATTAACAATAAGAAAGTAAACTTCTTATATCCGACTTTCTTTCAAACTCCGTCATTATGGCAGTGGCGCACATCTCCGCCTGATTTTAGCGTTGCCATGGGTAGCTGTGTATATGTAAATGAAACCGCATACGACAGACCGGGAAACGGTTATGGCTCTGACTATGAGATTTTCACCTCAATTCATAAACAAAAACCCGATATTATGTTGTGGCTTGGTGATAATACTTACTTGCGTGAAGCGGATTGGAATAGCCGCAACGGTATATTCAAACGATACACTCATACACGCTCAATTCCCGAAATGCAACCACTACTTGCCTCAACCGGTAACTATGCTATATGGGATGACCATGATTTCGGGCCAAATGATAGTGATAAAGGATTCCCGTATAAAAACCACACATTTGAAGCGTTCAAAGCTTTTTGGGCAAATCCGAATTATGGTTTTGATGGAAAGGATTGCATAACTACAAGCTTTGAATGGGGTGATGTGCAGTTCTTTCTATTAGATAATCGTTCTTTCAGAACACCGAATAATCGAAACACGGGAAAAAATGAGTTATTGGGGGAAGAACAAATAGATTGGCTTATCAATAATCTTGTCAGTTCAAAAGCGCGATTCAAAGTTATCGCCATAGGTGGTCAGACAATCAATAGTGCAGCCATATTCGAGAATTATGCAACACGTGCCGACGAAAGAAAAAAATTACTTGACTTAATTGAAGCGGAACATATAAAAGGTGTTTTCTTTTTATCGGGTGATAGGCATTTTACTGAATTATCGAAACTTGAACGACCGAATACATATCCCCTTTATGATTTAACATGTTCAGCTCTCACATCAGGTGTGAACAAAAAAGCATTAGAGGAAAAAAACAATACACGTGTTGAGGGTACGGTAGTAATGGAGCATAATTTTGCTGTGTTGCGATTTACGGGCAATGACAATGAAAGGGTAATGACTATAACAGTTTATTCTGTTAACGGTGCTGTATTATGGGAAAAAAAGATTTTTGCCAAAGAACTGCAATAATAAAAAATGAAAAGCCGTCGGCATATCCTTTGCCCAACGGCTTTTCTCCCAAGCATCCGAGTCATCATCCTTGAATGACTGCCGATTCTTACCGTAACAATTGCAAGTACTGCTGCGGATTTTGGTTTGCTTGTGCTAATGATGTGATGGATGTTTGCTGTAAGAACTGCGACTTAATCAATTCCAATTGTTCAAGCGCAACATCCGTATCTTCTATACGGGAAATAGCTGCATTATAGTTCGTGATTTGAGATTTTAATGCTTCTTCCTGAGAAGTTAAGCGATTTGTAAGACCACCGAGATAAGCAGCCACCTTATTAACATTATTTAATGCGTTCGATAAGGAAGAAAGTGTATTGGCAATGTTGTTATTGGCAAATACTCCCAAATCGGTAGTTGAAACCGCATCCAAACTTGATAGATCAAGACCTGTAACACCTGCAAAACTTGAATTATTAGTAACGGTAACATTAAATAAACCGTCAACATTAAAGTTTGGAGCTGATGAGGAAGTCGTTAAATCAACTGCAATAGTTAATAAACTGTTCGCAGCATTAAAACCGATAACAAAGTCACCGGAGAATGTACCGTCAATAAGTTGGCGACCACCGAATACTGTAGAATCAACTACGGTTTGAATTTGTTGAGCAAGACGGTAACCGGCTTTTGCAAGAGCAACTTTTTCATCTGTACCTAATGCACCCGATGAAGCGGTAGCCGCTGCATCTTTAATACGGGTTATAAGCGTATTGATATTATCGAATGAATCCTGTGCAATATTGGTAACATTCAATGAATCGCCTACGGCATTCAAAGCTGACCGCAAGGCACCGTTACGTGCCCCCAAAGCACGTGATGTAATATAACCGGCCACATCATCTGCAGCTGAGTTAATACGCTTCCCCGTAGAAAGACGCAACTGACGCAACGAGATATTTCTACTCGATGCCTCAAGTGCATTGTACGAATTTTCGGCAGGCGTATTCGTCCTGATTCTCGCTCCGCCGCTAATTGCTGATGGCATAATGTACTCCAAAAGATTATGAAAAAAAATCTACCACCGATTTGATTTCAAGAACCTTCTTTTCAATGATTATGCCATGAGCTGATCTGCGCTTCTACTCTGGTGAATATTATTCAATGCTTACGATTCATATCACGTTTTTCGGTAGGGACAAGCCCGAAACCCGCATAGATACACGGTTTTTGAACAAAAAACTGTTTAATCATCATTGTTGAATATTTTTTAAAGTACCGGTGAAATACAAATAACCTTGCGCAATAATATACCTTTGGTTATACAGGTGAAGAATAATCGCCAAATCTTTCAGGTAAGTTAGCCAATGCCTCAGCTATTTGAGTGCGTAATTCTTCGCTACCTATCATATCGTTGATATTAGGCATTCTGATAATAACATCAATATACTTATCTTGCTCTTCTGCTATTTTCATTGATTCCGAATAAGGGATATGACTGAATGATACCATAGAGTAACGAGATCTGAACCGTTTAGGTTGTACTTCCTGCGCTATCGCTTCTATCTTTTTTCTCAACAAAAATTCTTTATCGGCAACCTTATCACGCATTTCTACAAAATTCTCCAACGCTAACTGGGCTATAGCATCACTATTGGGCTTTCTTAATGTTTCAAATTCTTCGAACAAACTCTCCCATTCATTGTCTTCATACTTATTTAGTAATTCGTCCAAAACGGAACAGTCTTCAAAACCGCAATTCATACCCTGTCCAAAAAAGGGCACGATACCATGAGCCGCATCCCCTATCAAAAGGACTTTATCCTTATAAGACCACGGAAAACAACGTACAGTTATAAGCGAAGAGGTAGGATTGTTTTTATAATCCTGTAAGAGTGTCGGCATCATTTCAACAGCATCGGGGAAATGTTCTCTAAAGAAGTTAAGAATATCCTCATCCGTTCGTAATGATGCAAAGGACGGATTACCCTCGAAAGGAAAAAACAAAGTACATGTAAAAGAACCATCCATATTTGGTAAAGCTATGAGCATATAGGAAGAGCGAGGCCAAATATGAAGAGCATTCTTTTCCATTGCAAAATCCCCCCCGTTTATAGGCGGAATAGTCAATTCCTTATATCCATGTTCTATATAGTTCTGAGAATAGTTGAAGCGATCTGTCATTTGTAAAACACCTCTAACAACGGAATATGCTCCGTCTGCACCTATGATGCAATCCGAGTGAACGGTACTTTGTTCCCCGGTTTCATTATCTTGAAAAATGGCTGTTGCCGTTTCAATGTTCATATCAATACAACGCTGATTGAATTTGAATTGTATGTTTTCATATCGTTCAGCACAATCCATCAGAGCCATATTGATACCGCCGCGCGAAACTGAGTATATGGCTTGTTTATCTGTTCCGTATTGTTGAAAAGTCTGCTTACCATCAACTGAGTGCATAATCCGTCCCTTCATCGGAATAGCAACCTTAGCAATATCTTCTTTTATGCCTGCACCCTCAATCCCCTTCCATCCTCTATCCGATAATGCAAGATTAATGGAACGACCTGCACTTATACGCTGTGTACGCATATCGGGTCTTCTTTCAAACACAGAAACTTGATACCCGCGCTTTGCCAAATAGACTGCTACAAGACTCCCGACTAATCCGGCACCGATAATTGTTATTGATTTCACCCTAACCTCAATATTTTTTGCTAAAATTATGATACAAATTTACAGATATACTTTTGTGTCATTCAGAACAAACATCATCATTATTACGGATTGTAAGTATAAAAAAGTGGGGGGAATACTCACAATGTTCAATCAATAGTCGATAAATCCGTTGTAAACAGGTAATTCTCGTATTTTTGCGCAGTTTATTTTCTCATAAGTAATGAGGTAATGTACCGATGGGTTATCGGTTCTCGGAAAAAGATTTTCAAGTAATCGGCGATGTACTGGGCGTTCAGGGAAGTTCGGACGAAACCGCCATTATATGGAAAATGGTCAATCCTGAATCACGTCAGGCGCAGGTCATTTCAATTCTCAATCAGGTGCAATATCCTGACGGTAGCGAAGGTGCTGCAATTATCGTTCAAACCAAGCATGGGTATTTTGAATTGCATCAGTGCAGCGGATATATTACATTCGAACCCGATGAGATAATTTTTATAACGGAACGCAATGACTATGTTTCCGGAATGGTATTGGGGAAACATTGTACATGTTCTATGTTCTCACCAATACAAAGGGATGCTTTAAGCGCAAACTTCGGTGAACTTGACCCTGCTCTTATCATGTCCGCAATGCAGTTATCGCTCGCGGAACAGTTATTGGAACAATAATAACACCCGCACTATGACATCGAATACCAATGAACATATACATATTGATATTGTTAACGAGTATGGCAAAGGGCGCATTCCGAAAACAAAGCTACAATCAACAATAAGAAAAGTTCTTAATGGCGAGGGGGTGCTTGAAGCGCAGATAGCCGTCATTTTGGTTGATAATGAACGTATTCATGAAATGAATCGTCAATTTCTTCAGCATGATTATCCTACCGATGTTATTACATTTCCAATTGAAACAGATCCTTTGGAATGTGAAATATATATAAGTGTTGACACGGCGCTTGAGCAAGCAAAGGAATATGGGGTAACCGTTACCAATGAGTTAATGCGTCTTACGGCGCATGGCACTCTTCACGCGGTGGGATACGATGATGCTACGGAAGAACAACGTAATACAATGAGTCTTCTGGAATCACGATATATACAGTAGTACTATTATGAAGAACCGAGAATTTTCTTTCGAGAGGATAATGGAATTGATTACATTGGTCATCAGCGAAATGGCGACAGGTAAATCATTCGATACTCTGGATATTCCTGCTCTGGAAAAACGAGGATATACATTTATAGAAATCTCCACTGCCTTAAGTTGGATAGCCGATAAATTACAGAACGGTTTGTCGGAGCGTATTCTACGTAGCGTATCGGAAAGCAGTTTTACCTTTCGCGTATTAAATGATTTTGAAAAGACGCTTTTTACCAAAGAGGGATGGGGTGAGGTAATTACTCTTGCAAGTTTTGGTGTTATAAGTTCTAACAATGTTGAGGAAATGATTGAGAGTGCCGCACTTTCAGGCGCCTCTGCATTAAATCGAGATGATGTAAAGAATTTTGTAGCAATCCGTTATTATCAAAACTCCGCACAAAAATTCAAAGACAATTCGATGTTTTTCGGTATGACCGAAACCATTCATTGATACAGTTTTCAAGGTCTCGTAGTTCAGGTGGATAGAACACAAGTTTCCTAAACTTGGTGCCGGAGGTTCGAATCCTCTCGAGACCAC
>JALHLL010000031.1:0-1804 GCA_022844575.1 bacterium | reverse complement strand
TTAAAACATCAGGAATGAATTGACTCACCCACCTTGATGACAAAAATTGTTTATATATCTTTATAGTTTTACCGAAAAATCATACTTTTGTGAAATGTTCGATAAAAATATTAAAAAAACGCTTTGAAACCGACACCAGGTTATTGTCTGTCTGATGTTATAGGAAACTCGAGACAGATAATGAATACATATGATAACTCAACGAAACAAAAAGAACATGACGGGCTAAACAAACTAACTGTAACAATATCTCAAACACAAGTTCTATAAATCATACTCCCATGAAAAGAATAATATTATTAACAATAATCTTGCTTTCAACTTACTCTTTTAAACTGTCGGCTCAGATAATAAAAAAGTACAAGGACGGGGTTTCTATTGATTCTCTTGTGGTAATGTGGCCCATAGCTACGTACAAAGATGTTATAACGATTATAAATGAGCAACGTATTGAACACAATGAGAGATCAAGTAGTTATGACGTACAAATTTCCTATAACCCTCGAAAAGTAAAAAAAATAGAATCTATTGATTTGTATTTCTCTAAAATCTACTACAAAGGTCTCTATATTGGTGAAGGCTATTTGTCTTTTAGTAATTCAAAAAATATCTTTAACAAAGAAACATTTCCTTTAACCAGCTTTGATGCGAATACTGCATATCGAGATGATTTTGGTTTTACGCCAAATTATAAAGATATTCTTACTACTTACATTGATCTACGCACATTGTATCTGGAACGATACGGCGCAACGCTGCTAGGGGTATACGGTGCGGACAGTTTAGTTACTGCTGATAGCGATGCTGAGTTAATATTCTCGCATCTAAAAAATACGAAAGAATCGATAGGATATAGATGGATACTTTACCATATCGGAGACACAATGGATATCAGTTTACGTCTTCATCATAACGACTTTTTGATATTTTCCATTGGCTGGTATCCAGAATTTGTACCCGAAAAAGCGAAAAAGAAAAGGAAATAAGCTCATGAAATACATTGTTTTGTTTATTGTATTTATAGGGATTCACACATCCTGCTATTCCGGATGCTTTCATGCCAAAGACGGTGTACTCATTATAGATTCACTTGTTAAAAGATGGAAGTTTTTTGAACAAAATGAGATAATTGATTCTTTAAAGAAGATTGGTGTAAAAGTTACTGTTGGTACACCATATAAGGAAGGTCTCGCCACTTTAACAGATATAATCGTAGAAAAGTCCTCCTTGAATAGTTTGTTCCAAATTCAAGACTTAAAAATTAATTGGTCATTTTCAAAGCAAAATGGTAAAATCAAAGAAAATAAATCAGGATTCTCCTTTGAAGTCCCCAATATTGAAGCTAATTTGGGGTTATGGTATAAAAGAAATTTGCATACACTTCATCCATTTTTGACAATGAGAATTTTTGTATGGGAAAGGTACGGCAAACCTACAGAACAGTCGCATGAATACGTAACATCTATATCCACCGAAAATGACTATACGTTTAACTTTTTAGAAAGAATACGTAAACAAGACCCAGACAAAATAAAGAAAGACAAAGTCCAAGTTCGTTGGTTTGAAGAAACCACGCAGAAGGGTACATCATATATATACGATGTGGAGATGATCAGCACAGTTGATAATTTATTAGAGTTCCAGTGTCATTGGACGAAACTACTAAAGTGAATAGTACAATTGCATTTTCAGGGAGAACAAATAGACACAAATGAAAAGTCTATTTATACATCGATTTAGAGAGTAATTTGACCACCTTGTGGGTTTTATTATTATGTTTCAGCTCACTATTTATACTTATTTG
>JALHLL010000030.1 GCA_022844575.1 bacterium | reverse complement strand
TAAATCCCGATTCTTTAAATTGAATTTGACCTTTCGGCGATATGAAAAACTTGGCCGGAATCCCTGTTACACCAAATGCCTTAGCCAAAGCATCACTTTCATCAAAATAAACGGGAAAATTATAATTGTTCTTTGTCAAAAAATCCATAACCACCTTTTTTTTGTCATCCCCCTTTTCCCAGCAGTTAGCAATAATAAATACTACGGACTCATCATTTTTATACAAGGAGTAGAGTTTTTGCATAGCAGGAAAAGAGGCACGACAAGGCCCGCACCAAGTAGCCCAGAAGTCCAAGACAATGGTTTTCCCCCTTAAGGACGACATTGTCACCTTCTGCCCTTGTAATGTTGTCAGTGTTCCCTCAGGAGCATTTTGGCGTAACATCGACTTCTTCAGGCTGTTTCTTCTTGAATCTGACGAGGATGCTTTCAAATCCATAAGAACTTTATCATATTCTTTATGGGTAAAATCCGAGTTCGCAAATGTTTCCTTATGTATCTTCCTTACATTCTCAGTTGCTTTCGATAGCTCGATGGCTCGGCTTGACCATGAGTACGCCTTTTTCAAATCATACTTATTCTCGTAAAATAAAGAAACGAGTTTATCGAATATTACTTCATGACAACTCTGAGGATTATGTGTTGTTACATCTTCCAAATCGGCTATTGCTTCTTTTTTTAGACCGGCGCGTTCATAGAGGAATCCTCTTGTCGCTTTTAGTTGTGTGTGTAAAGATGCTCCCTGTTCAGTCCATTCAATAGGTGCTAACCACTTCGATTTAAAATTTTCGGTTCCTGCCTTCTTCAAATACTCACTCTCTTTAGTGATATAGTCAATGGCATATTTGATTTGCGAGGAGTCGCTGTCAACAAGAATAAAGGCGAACAATGAAATGACAAAAGGATTGCGAACTTTTTTCTTCGAATAAACTTCCATTAATTCACGCAATCTGTTTTTTGACGCAGCCATAGGGGCGAGCCCTTGTGCTAACATCGAGGCATCCTTAGTATGTGGAAACCTGACAAGATAATTAAAGGCACTATCGATTATAGCCCCCTCTTCGCTAAGTGTACGCAGGTAGTCTATACCATAATCCTCAGCAAGTTCGGACATTGAGAATTTGCTCACATACATTTTTGCGATTGAATCCGATTTGGCTAGATTACCTATTGCCTTAAAAGAACGCCAAGCTGAACGATTGATTTCTTCTTGTGTCCAATCAAGCTCGGTATCTGAAAAAATAGATTTTATTTTCTGTTCAAATTGCTCTTTTGTCAACTTTTTAGAATCGAAACTCAACATTGCCAATCCGGCTTGAGCTAAGGCATTTTTTCCAGAATCACGTAACTCAAACTCCAAATTCTCCTCAGCTTTCGATAGAGAAGTCATTCTACGGCAATTTTCCGGTAGCTGCCCCAAATAAGAGACAGCGACTCTGAAGTGAGCATTCCGTATAGGTTTACCCTTATTCGTTACAATGGAATGCCAAAATTGATTACCATTATCATCCGTGTTTTTACCATCGCTTACCTTATACATTAAAAATACTGCATCCGCAGGTGTGGTGAATCTTGCTTTATTATCACCATTCAATGCAACTTGATATGCCGTAGGTTTTACATTGCTTTTACTAAAAGAATAGATAAGCACCGAAGGTTTAGTATAGCTATCTTCTTTACCCGGTACATACTCAAAACTAATATCGGAACCATACTCAATAGTCGGGTCAACTTTCAGTTCGCCGGTTATACTTAAGTATGAAGCGGAACATAAGATCGCGATGAACAACACAAATGATTTCATAACAATTACAACACTTAAAAAAGATTTTCTTTGAACGTTGGCCGTTTTTTACACTTTGATTTAATAATATTCTAGCCCATGAAGACGAAGAAACTCTATCTTCATTCGTATTTTTGAGTAGAAAACACCAAAATACTTCTATGGATATTTACGAATTTACGAAAACAGGACTGTCAGATAATGAATGGGATGAATTTGTTGAACAATCTGACAATGGAACAATGTTCCATACGAGAAGATTTTTGTCCTATCACCCTACGGGACGCTTCACGGATGCCTCCGCAATTCTGAAGAATGAGAACAAAATCACCGCCCTGTTCCCTGCTGTTAAAATAGAGCGAAATGGTCTGAAAATCCTTTCATCTCATTCCGGTGCATCCTATGGCGGATTTGTACATAACTCTGATTTGAATTTTAAGGATGCTCATATTCTTGTCGAATCGTTAATTGAGTATGCCCAATCATTAAATTGCGATGCCATACAAATGACACTCAATCCCATAATTTATCAGAAACATGTTTCCAATTATTTAGATTTTGCACTTGTTCGTAATGGTTTTATCTATGCAAAAAGAGAAATTTCCAGTGTGGTTCAGTTACCCAAAACACAACAGGAAATTTTGCCGATGTACCGTGAAGAAGCGAGAAGAGCAATACGAAAATCGCAAAAACTCGGAGTAAGAATTGCCGAGTGTGAACGATTTGAAGAGTACTATAGGATACTCTCACAAAACTTAAAAATGAGACATGGCGTTTCCCCAACCCATACACTCGATGAACTTCTTCTTCTAAAGCGAAAATTTCCTACAAAAATTCGTCTTTGGGGTGCATTTCTCGATGAAAAACTGATAGCAGGAGTGTGTAATTTCAGTGCGAATGAAAAAGTTGTTTTGGCTTTTTATATAAGCCATGATGAAGAGTATCAGGAATATAGGCCCGTTAACACTCTCTTTTATGAGATAATGAAGCAATCATCATTTGAAGGGTTCGATTATCTTGATTTTGGAATATTTACCGTAAACATGGAGCCTAATTGGGGATTGGCCCGCTTTAAGGAAAACTTCGGGTCACGAGGTATATTCAGAGATACTTTTTACCGTTCATTATAAGTGAATCGAATATTACATATTGCTGTTGAAAATTTTGCCGGTGTACCATTCGATTTTTACCGCATGCACAATTCTTGCGGCGATTATTCACGATTAGTCACCCTACATGGAAATATTCGGGGTTTTTCGGAAGACATTTGCCTTAATTTCCCCATTTCGCGCTCAGGATTTGCACAAAAGTGGAGAAGAAAAAAACATAATGATACGATAAAAAATGAGTCGGTTCATAAACTCCATTATTTCAAACCGAAAAACTATATCGAACGATTATATTTTGACTTTACCGACTCGATACGAAAAAGAAGTATCAAAAAGGCAATACAAACATATAATCTTGAAGACTTTTCCATTATTCATTATGATGGCGGTCTTGATTTTACACGTAAGCCCGAAAAATCGTTAGAATGGAAAAAACAAGGTAAGAAAATCGTAACCTGCTATTATGGTAGTGATTTACGTGCACGAGGTATGATTAAAGAACTTGATGAGATCACAGACTTAAGACTAACAAGCGAATTCGATCATCTTGACTATGCCGACAATATTCATTACTTATTTTACCCATACAATACCGAAGAATTACCTGATCCCGTAAAAAACGAAACGAAACGTATAAAAATCGTTCACTCACCTACAAACAGACAATTCAAAGGTACGGATGGTATCATAAAAGTAATCGAAAAATTATCAATGTCATTCCCGCTTGATTTCTTTTTATTGGAGAACAAGTCACGAGAAAAAGTACTTGAAATTAAAAGAACTTGCGATATTTGCATTGATCAGGTAGGCGGATTGAACGGCGGAACAGGATATGGAAAATCCGGCTTGGAAACACTTTCTATGGAGATTCCGACAATTACCAATATGACGGAACAGTATTCACGCTGGCTTCCCGAAAATCCTTTTGTTGTAGCGAATAATATCAACGAATTAGAAGATTCACTTGTTAGTTTAATCGAGCAACCCGATTTACGCCGTGAACTCGGTATTAAAGGAAAAAAATGGGTACATGCCTATCATGGTTATTCATCTGTCAATTCTCAATTATACGCCTATTATAAGAAGTTTTCAATACTCTAAAAATTGATTGTACCTTTCGAGACAAACCTTATACATATAAACAAAAAGCCCCTACAAATTGTAGGGGCTTTTTTGAATATAAGATGTGTACACCTGAATATCAGGTAACAACTCTTCTTCTGCTGCCTGAACGACGTACCGGTAATTCGGGTTCGGGTTCGGGCTCTTGTGTAATAGCATCAGCTCCGAAAATATTACCGATTTGACTCGTTACCAACATTTCTTGATATCTGCGGATACCTGTTCCAGCCGGCACTAATTGACCAAGGATAATATTCTCTTTCAATCCGTTCAAAGTATCAACCTTAGCTGCTACGGATGCTTCAGCAAGAACTCGTGTTGTTTCTTGGAACGAAGCTGCAGAAAGCCAACTTTCAGTCTGTAACGATGCCTGTGTAATACCAAGAAGAACAGGCTCACCTACAGCCGGAGTAGCCGGGTCAGCTATAATTTGTTGTTTCTCTTTTTTTGCCAAATCGCCATTAACTTCACGAAGTTTTTTCTTTGTTACCAATGCACTGACTTTGAGTCTTGATTCGCCTTTATCGGCAACTTTCATCAATAATTTCAGTTCATTATTAGCATCTGAAAACTTCATCTTGTCAACTTGATCATTCTCAAGGAAAGCAGAATCACCCGATTCGATAATTCTTACTTTCTGAAGCATTTGCCTTACAATCGTTTCGATGTGTTTATCATTGATCTTCACACCCTGCATACGATATACCTCTTGAATCTCATTCACAAGGTATTCTTGTACAGCACCAACACCTTTGATACGTAAAATATCATGAGGATTGATGGAACCGTCTGTAAGTCTATCCCCTGCACGAACCAAGTCACCATCCTGAACAAGTACATACTTACTTGTAGCAACGGAATGTTCAGTGCGTGTCTGACCGTCAAGACTTGTTACGGCTATCGTTCTCTGACCACGTTTTGCTTTCTCGAAAGAGACGATACCGTCAATATCCGCTATAATAGCCGGATTTTGAGGAGCACGTGCTTCAAACAATTCCGTTACTCGCGGCAAACCGCCTGTAATATCGCGCATACGACCACGATCGCGTGGGATTTTTACAAGTTTTGTACCTATGTTAACGGCTTCGTTTTCATTAACAATAATCTGAGCTCTTGAAGGAATAATATATGTTTGTATTACCTCATCATTACTATCCACAATCTCAACCGCAGGCATTTTGGTACGATCACGAGAATCAATAACAACCTTGGTAATGTGTCCCGTTTGCTCATCGTTTTCTTCACGGAACGTAACGTTCGGAATAAGGTCTTTGTAACGAATTGTACCGGCTTTTTCCGTAATAATTACAGCATTGTACGGATCCCAATCATATATCAATTCGCCTTTTTTGACTCTCTGACCATCAGTAACATTAAGCACCGCACCATAAACAGCATCGTATTTTGTTAAAATTCGGTTACTGTCCGGCTCGACAATATTAATTACCCCGCTTCGGCTCACCACAACATTTTGCGTTTCTTCTTCTTCTTCTGAAATTACTGTTTTGATATTTTCAAATTGAAGAATACCGTCAAATTTTGCCGTTACGGATGATGATGACGAATCCAACATAGCCGTACCACCGGTGTGGAACGTACGAAGTGTCAACTGAGTACCCGGCTCGCCGATTGACTGCGAAGCGATAGTACCTACTGCTTCACCTATATCTACAAGCTGACCGGTTGCAAGATTACGTCCATAACATTTTGCACAAACCCCGCGACGAGATTCGCATGTAAGCACCGAACGTATCATCACAGACTCAATGGAAGATTCGCTTATTTTTTGCGCGATTTCTTCATCTATGATTGATCCGGCAGTCACTAACATTTTATCGGTAAACGGATCGACAACATCAACCAATGCTACCCTACCTACAATTCGTTCGGATAAAGGTTCCTTAACATCTTCACCTTCTTTTAAGGCTTTCATGTCCATACCGCGAATCGTAGTACAATCCCATTCGGAAATGATCACATCTTGTGCAACATCATGGAGACGACGTGTTAAATATCCAGCATCGGCAGTTTTCAAAGCCGTATCCGCAAGACCCTTACGTGCACCGTGTGTGGAGATAAAGTACTCAAGAATTGATAGTCCTTCTTTGAAATTCGCAATAATCGGATTTTCGATTAATTCCGCACTTGTATTACTTGCCGATTTCTGCGGTTTTGCCATAAGACCCCGCATACCTGCAAGCTGACGAATCTGCTCTTTAGAACCCCGTGCTTGAGAATCCAACATCATCCAGAATGTATTGAAACCGTCCTGAGCTTTTTGCAAATCACTATAGAGTTTATCGGCAACACGGTTTGTAGCGGTTGACCATGTATCTATAATCTTATTATAACGCTCGCCAGATGTTATTACACCGTTCTGATAGAAGTCTTCGATATTATCAACTTTAAGTTGAGCATCCTTAATAATGGCATCCTTTTCAATCGGTATCACCACATCATGAATACTTACAGACAAACCACCACGTGTAGCGGTCATAAATCCCGCCTCTTTCATATTGTCCAAGAACTCAACCGTCTTTGCCAAGCCGGCTTTACGGAACGTTTGACCGATAATTTGACGTAAGCGGTTTTTTGTCAATAACTCATTGATATATCCCATTTCAATCGGTACAATCTGATTAAAGATTACCCTACCGACCGTTGTTTCGATCATCTGTTTATTCCATCGAACTTTAATCTTGGTATGCAAGCCGATTTGATTGGAATTATA
This sequence comes from bacterium, assembly GCA_022844575.1. Classification (GTDB taxonomy): domain Bacteria; phylum Bacteroidota; class Ignavibacteria; order Kapaibacteriales; family UBA961; genus UBA2353. The sequence continues at coordinate 15,134 of JALHLL010000030.1, read as the reverse complement.
AGCAATTATTACCTCATCGGAGGAAGAGAATACTTTACCTTCATATTTTGCACCTCGACGCATTTTAGTAAGGTAATAAGCACCCAAAACCATGTCCTGTGAAGGAACGGCAATCGGATCGCCGTGTTGAGTGTGCATAATATTATGAGATGCCAACATCAACAACAATGCTTCCAATTGTGCTTCATGGCTTATCGGTACGTGAACAGCCATCTGGTCACCGTCAAAGTCAGCATTGAAAGCGGTTGTTACTAATGGGTGTAACTGAATTGCTTTACCTTCAATAAGACGCGGTTGGAATGCCTGAATACCCAAACGGTGAAGAGTAGGAGCACGGTTTAACATAACCGGGTGACCATCAATCACTTTTTCAAGAATATCCCAAACTTCATTCGTTTTGCGTTCAACAAGTTTTTTTGCACTTTTCACCGTTTTAACATGACCGCGTTCAATCAACTTACGGATAATGAACGGTTTGAATAATTCAACAGCCATATCTTTCGGCAAACCGCATTCATGTATTTTTAATTCAGGTCCTACAACAATTACGGAACGTCCCGAATAATCAACACGCTTTCCGAGAAGGTTCTGACGGAAACGACCCGCTTTACCTTTCAAGGTATCAGCAAGAGATTTTAAAGCCCTTTGTGATTCAGCTCTTACACTACGTCGGCTATTGTCAAATAAAGCATCAACAGCTTCTTGCAACATACGTTTTTCATTACGCAAAATTACTTCCGGCGCTTTAATATCAATTAAGCGACGTAAACGATTATTACGAATAATAACGCGACGATACAAGTCATTTAAATCGGATGTTGCAAAGCGACCGCCTTCTAAAGGTACTAATGGACGCAAATCAGGCGGGATGACAGGTACTACATCCAAAACCATCCACTCAGGATTATTCGGCTCACCGTTTTCACGTGGTAAAAATGCTTCCAATACACGAAGACGTTTTAGCAATTCCTGCTTGCGAGTCATTGAAACATCGCTAATTACTTCTGTACGAAGTTCCTCATGTAATTCTTGAGGATTCAATCTTTTAAGCATTTCTTTTACTGCATCGCCGCCGATAAGTGCAATGAACTTTTTCGGATCTTCATCATCCATATCAAGTTCACTTTGCGGCAAATTGGCAAGAACCTCAAGATACTGATCTTCGGTTAACAAGTCTTTCATTTGCAGACCTGTACTACCCGATTGAATAACAACATAGGATTCATAATAGACAATACGCTCAACATCTTTGGTAGGCATACCCAAAGCATGAGCTATCTTGCTTGGCAATGAACGTAAGAACCAGATATGGACGACAGGAACAGCCAACATAATATGTCCCATGCGTTCACGGCGTACAGATTTCTGAGTTACCTCAACTCCACATCGGTCACAAACTATCCCTTTATATCGGATACGTTTGTATTTACCGCAAGCGCATTCCCAATCACGTATAGGCCCGAATATTTTCTCACAGAATAACCCGTCTTTTTCCGGTCTGAAAGAGCGATAATTGATAGTTTCCGGTTTGGTTACCTCACCGTGCGAACGGTTAAGTACTTCATCCGGTGATGATATTTTAATCTTTATTGAAGTAAATCCTTTTCGAGGTGCCTGGATTGTTTGCATGTACTTTTACTCCTGAAAAAGAAAGTTTATTTTTTAGATAAATACATGTACCGACTTTCGATACACAATAAGGTTCTCTTAGACAATTTCAACATCTAAGCACAAGCCCTGCAATTCACGAATCAATACGTTGAATGATTCAGGAATATTAGGTGTCGGCATATTATCGCCTTTTACAATCGCCTCGTACATTTTTGCACGACCCTGCACATCATCGGATTTAACCGTTATCATCTCCTGAAGAGTATGAGCGGCACCATATGCCTCTAATGCCCATACCTCCATCTCCCCGAGACGCTGTCCACCAAATTGGGCTTTACCGCCGAGAGGTTGTTGAGTAATTAGAGAGTATGGTCCTATAGAACGTGCATGTAACTTGTCTTCAACAAGGTGCGAAAGTTTTAGCATATAAATAACGCCAACGGTCACCTCATTATCAAAACGATCCCCTGTACGCCCATCGAATAAAGGCGTTTTTCCTGTACGTGGTAAGCCGGCTTTTTCAAGATAATCGCCAACTTCATCCCAAGTTGCACCGTCAAAAATCGGTGTAGCGAACTTTACACCTAATTCTTTGCCAGCCCAACCAAGAGCTGTTTCATACAGCTGCCCAAGGTTCATACGAGAAGGTACGCCAAGCGGATTAAGAACAATATCCACAGGTGTTCCGTCCGGTAGAAAAGGCATATCCTCAACTGGTACTATTTTAGAAACAATACCTTTATTTCCGTGACGACCCGCCATTTTATCACCGACCTGAAGTTTACGTTTTTTTGCAACATAAACTTTTGCCATCTGAAGAATACCCGGCTGAAGTTCATCACCCTGTCCGATTTTATTACGTTCAGCATGACTATCACTTCGTATATCATCACGACGCATAGAGTAGTTATACACTAAGGTTCTGATATCGCGTGCAAGTTCTTCATCGGCTACAACAGGTTTATCCAAATCAAGAGCATCAACATCAAGAGTTCCTTCGCTGAATTTGCTTTTTAATTCGGCAGTACTAACAGTTGTTCCTGCTCTGAATACAACCTGACCGCCAAGTAAAGAAATACCCAACGTTTGCTGACCGTTTAGTAAAAGTCCCAAACGTTCAACACAGTCTTCCTGAAGTTCACGAATGTGGCGAACCTCATGTTTGGTTATCATTTCCTGACGTTTTTTCTCGTACTGACGAGCTTCAGCATCGCTTGCATGGATTCGGCGGCTGAACAATTTCGTATTGATTACTGTACCTTTTAAACCCGGAGGTGCTTTCAAAGAAACATCTTTTACATCACCGGCTTTATCACCGAAAATAGCTCTTAACAATTTTTCTTCCGGCGTCGGATCTGTTTCGCCTTTCGGAGTAATTTTTCCGATAAGAATATCACTTTCGCGTACTTTGCTACCTATACGAACAATACCGCGTTCATCAAGTTCTTTCGTTGCCTCTTCACTTACATTCGGGATCTCACGTGTAAATTCTTCTTCACCACGTTTAGTATCACGTACTTGTTGCGTAAACTCAACAATGTGAACAGATGTATAAACATCCTCCGCAATCAATTTTTCCGAAATAATGATAGCATCCTCGAAGTTATAACCTCGCCATGGCATGAATGCCACAAGAACATTTTGTCCGAGCGCAAGTTCACCTCTTTCAGTTGCTGCACCGTCTGCCAATGGCTGACCTTTTAGAATTCTCTGCCCGGCATGTACCAATGGACGTTGATTGATACATGTGTCCTGATTGGTACGGAAGAATTTGTGAAGTTTATATATTATCGGTTCACGTTTATCGAACGAAATCGTTTTCTCACGTTCATTCCTATTGTCATCGTATTTGATACGTATATAATCAGCGCAAACATATTCAACAACACCATCTTCAATAGCTGTTAATAAAGCTCTTGAATCGCGTGCAACCCTTGCTTCCATGCCTGTACCTACGATAGGCGAACGCGGACGCAATAATGGTACACCCTGACGTTGCATGTTCGAGCCCATGAGCGCACGGTTAGCATCATCATGTTCAAGGAAAGGAATAAGTGAAGCCGCAGGTGAAGTAATTTGGTCAGTCGAAATATCGAAATAAAGAATTTCATCGGGATGAACAATTACGAAGTCACCCGATTGACGTGCTTTTACACGGTCACCGATAATATTGCCTTTATCATCAAGTTCGGTTGATGCCGGTGCAATGATTTTACCTTCTTCTTTGTCCGCAGGCAAATACTCTATCTCGTTGGTAACTTTACCATTTACAACCTTACGGTACGGCGTTTCGATAAAGCCGAATTCATTGATACGTGCGTGGATTGCCAATGAAGAAATAAGACCGATATTCGGACCTTCAGGTGTTTCGATAGGACATAAACGACCATAGTGTGTATAGTGAACGTCACGAACCTCAAAACCTGCTCTCTCTCTTGTTAAACCACCGGGTCCGAGTGCTGATGTACGACGTTTATGGGTCAATTCCGAAAGCGGATTGACTTGATCCATAAATTGAGATAGCTGATTTGTACCGAAGAACTGGTTAACGACACTTGTGATTGTACGCGCATTAACAAGCTCTGAAGGAGTCGGTACATTTTCATCGTGGATACTTAAACGTTCCTTCATGGTTCTTGCCATACGGTTAAGACCTAAGGCAAATTGAGCTGTCAACTGTTCGCCAACTGTACGAACACGACGATTTGACAAGTGGTCAATATCGTCAGTTGTTGCTCTCTGACCATGCAATTCTATCAAGTATCTGATAATTGCAACCAAATCCTCAATACGTAAAACGGTATGGCTAAGCGGCACATCAGTCAAGTTCAATTTTTCATTTATACGGAAACGACCTACAACACCCAAGTCATAGCGTTTTTCGTCAAAGAACAATTTTGCCAATAAAGCAGCAGCCGTATCAAGATCCGGCGCATCTGTCGAACGCATTTGGCGGTATATTACTTCCAATGCCTCACCATAACTGCGAGTCGTATCTTTTGCTAAAGTTTTTGCTATAACCGGCTCATCAGATGTTGATTCGTAAGAGAATATCTTCACGGAAACAAGCTCCGCTTGTTTAAACTTCTCCAACATCGGCTCATCAATAAGCTGATCGCGAGTAGCGATAATCTCACCTGTCGATAAGTCAATAACATCGGCAGCCAAACGGCGACCTATATAGTCTTCTTTGAGTTCTTCAGCCGGTACATTTACTGACATCGAGAACAATTCAATAATTTGTTCATCTGAAGAATACCCTAAAGAACGTAACAATGTTGTAACGGGAAATTTTTTCTTACGGTCAATGTACGCATACATTACATCGTGAATATCGGTGGTAAACTCTATCCATGACCCTTTGAAAGGAATTACCCTTGCAGTAAAAATCTTGGTTCCGTTCGGGTGTAATGCCTCATCAAAAAACACACCCGGTGATCGGTGTAATTGACTAACGATTACCCTTTCGGCACCGTTTATGATGAATGTTCCCCTATTCGTCATAATCGGAATATTTCCGAGATATACGTCTTGTACAATAGGGTCAATATAATCTTCTGAAGAAGGATCAGCTTTACTTGAAAGGCGTAATTTTGCTTTCAATGCTTTTGAATAACTCAATTCTCTTTCACGACATTCCTCTTCACCGTATTTCGGTTTTTCGACATAATATTCGAGAAACTCCAATTGATAGGTTTCGGAATTATCATCTATCGGAAAATTTTGCAAAAAGGCATTTTGTAAACCTATAGCTCTACGCTCATAGGCCGGTACATTTTCTTGCAAAAAATCCCTAAAGGATTGCAGTTGTAATGCTAATAAATCGGGATAATGATATTCTTTTTCGATATCGCCGAACCAAATACGTTCGGATAATCGTACAAGTTCACCCTCAGTGGCTGATTTAACTCTTTTCTTCACGAAAGGACTCCTCTCAAATGGGTAGGAAAGTTACAATTCATTCGGTTTTTTCGCGATGTAATGAAATTATGAACAAACCTTGTATCGTACAGAAAAAAAAGTAGGATTCCCGCTAAAAAATAGCAGAAAATCCTACAAAATTATGTTGTACCTAAACGGTATATTTCATTAGTTGTTGTACCCTCTCGACGGGGTAAGTTTAATATGTGCTTGCCGAGTTTATATACTTAAAAGGGACGTACTCATTGTTAACTATTTGCTTACGTCCCTTATATAAAAGAAAACGCTGCCCTTGAAAAAAACTTATTTCAAGGTAACTTTTGCGCCTGCTTCTTCTAATTTTTTCTTCAATGCTTCAGCTTCATCTTTTGATGCTGCTTCTTTAACCACTTTCGGTGCACCTTCTACAAGATCTTTAGCTTCTTTTAAGCCCAATCCCGTAACTTCGCGAACTACTTTAATTACATTAAGTTTTTGTGCGCCTGCATCTGTTAACTCAACATCAAATTCTGTTTTTTCTTCTACAACTTCAGCAGCGGCAGCAGCCGGAGCAGCAGCCATCATCATAGGAGCTGACGCTGTTACACCGAATTTATCTTCAAGCGCTTTTTTTAATTCTGCAGCATCTGCAAGTGTAAGATTACTAATCTTTTCAACAAGTTCTTCAATAATTGCTGACATTATAATTTCTCCAAATAAAATAGTTTTCAATAATAATAGTAGTATACGTACGGAATAATTTATGCCGCACGTTTTTTAGCCGCTTCTTCAATAACAGATGCGAGGTCACGCATAACTGCATTGATAGAACCGACGATACCTGAAATGGGTGCTTCCAAACTGCCGAGGATTCCGGCAATAAGTTCCGGACGAGTCGGTAAAGAAGCTACTTGAGCCAACTTCGATCCATCGTAAACCTGTTTTTCGATGACAGCAGCTTTTACCTGTACTTTCTCATTTTTCTTCGTATAATCTTTTAGGATTTTAGCAGGAGCGATAGGATCGGCATAACCGATAACCAAACCTGTCTGACCTTTAAGATATTGTTCAGGAATATCATAACCACCGATTGCTTCGAAGGCACGCTTAATAAGCGTATTTTTCGCCACTCTATATTTTATTTCGGCTTTTTTGAATTCCGCCCGCAATTCCCTGTCTTCTTTAACAGAAACACGGTTGAAGTTAAGTAAATACACTCCCTGCGCACCATTAAGCAGCTCTACAAGTTCCGCGACCATTTCCGTTTTTTGCTGTTTCGTCACCATACTGCTTTAATTCCTATATATAAATTATATCGTTTCGGTACCGATTGCCTTTTGAGCAATGGTAGAAGCGTACCTTAACGATGTGCATAATAGCCCTAATTAATATTAATCGTGAGCAATGGATTGCTCACTTACCGTAACACCCGCCCCCATTGTGGAACTGAATGCTACTCCACGTACGTATTTTCCTTTGGATGTTTGCGGCTTTGCACGAACAATACTTTGGAAAAACGCATGTATATTATCTGAAAGTTGATCAGGTGAAAATGAACATTTACCTACGGAAGCATGCACATTACCTTGTTTATCAACACGGTATTCAATTTTACCGGCTTTAATTTCTTTTACTGCTTTCCCTACATCGAATGTAACAGTGCCGCTTTTCGGGTTCGGCATCAATCCGCGAGGACCGAGAATACGACCAAGTTTACCGACTTCACCCATTACATCAGGTGTTGCTATAATAACATCAATATCTGCCCAACCACCCTGAAGTTTTTCAATATATTCTTCAAATCCGGCATGATCGGCTCCGGCAGCAGCACCTTCTTGTGCTTTCGGACCTTTAGCCAATACTAATACACGAACGGTTTTACCGGTACCGTGCGGTAAACTTACAGTGCCGCGAACAAGCTGATCTGCTTTACGCGGATCCACTCCCAAACGTATCGCTATTTCAAAAGATTCGTCGAATTTAGCTGTAGCATTTTTCTTCACAAGTGTTATAGCTTCACCTATTCCGTAAGTCACTTTCAAATCGAATGACTTAATAAGAGAGCGATAGCGTTTTCCGTGACGTTTCATAGTAGTATTAAGAAATTTACAATGGTTAATTCAGAATTTAAATTATTCGCAGGTAACGCCCATGCTACGCGCTGTTCCGCGTATCAGACTTTTTGCGCTTTCGAGAGTATGACAGTTTAGGTCATTCATCTTTTTATTAGCGATTTCTTCTACCATTTTGTCAGTCATGTGTCCTACCTTCACGCGGTTCGGCTCTGCTGAACCGCTTTGTAAGCCGAGTGCTTTCATAATAAGAATTGCAGCAGGAGGCGCTTTTAACTCGAACGTGAATGATTTATCCGAGTAATATGTAATGACTGCAGGAATGATGGTATCGCCTTCTTTTGCAGTGCGAGCATTGAATTGTTTTACAAATTCCATACCTGCAAGACCACGTTGACCAAAAGCAGGACCAACCGGGGGTGCCATTGTTGCCGCACCGGCTTTTAACTGCAACTTAAACGAACCAACAACTTTTTTTGCCATTGTACATCTATAAAAATGTGATCAATAATATTCTATTTAATGATTTTCCATTTCAACCTGACCGAAATCAAGTTCAACAGGAGTTTTGCGACCAAGTATTCCGACTTCAACTTTAAGCTTCTGCTTCTCATTATTTACTTCTTTAACAGTACCTGAGAAATTTGCAAAAGGACCCTCGATTACTTTTACAGGATCGCCAACATTGAAGGCAGTTTCTATTGTAGCAATATTTTTACGCTCCTCAACCCTACCTAATATTCTATCAACTTCTTCTTTCTGCAAAGGTGTAGGTTCCGACTTTGTTCCGATAAAACCAACTACCGACGGCGTATGTACAATTACTTCTTTCAACCGCTTATCCATAACCATTTCAACCAGTACATAACCGGGTAAAAAGTTTTTAACCCTTGTTCTGCGTTTTCCATTACGAACCTCAAAAACGGTTTCATTCGGTATTACGATATTTACCGAAGCCGGATCGAGATTGTGCCTTTTGAGTTCGAGTTCAATTGCACTCTTTACTTTCGACTCATGGCTTGTGAAAGTTCTTAATACATACCAGCGAGGTGCTTCGGTCTGTACTGTTTCGGATGATTGCTCCATAGTTATTTGCGTGCTCATGACGCTCTGCATTTTGTATTAAAAAATTTCGGAGATGAGCTGTTAGAATATGAATCTGTTGAAAACAGTCATACCCAAATCTATTAAATAGACAAATACTGTAAGAATAGCACATGTAGTAATAACAACTACTGTTGATTCATACAATTGCTTCCTTGTAGGCCAAGAGACTTTTTTCATCTCCTTAACTACTTCAGCCGTAATGTTTTTAATTGATGCAATCATATAAGTAAGTTTCGATAGGTTTTATGCTGTTTTTACCAAATGTGGTGGTTTGTTCGTAACTTTTCCTTTTTTGCACGGGCGGAGGGACTCGAACCCCCAACCTGCGGTTTTGGAGACCGCTGCTCTACCAATTGAGCCACACCCGTAAATCCGTACAATATCCTTATTTAGTAGAGCTGATGATCGGGATTGAACCGACGACCTCTTCCTTACCAAGGAAGTGCTCTACCAACTGAGCTACATCAGCGATCGTCCCAAGAGCGGGAAACGGGATTCGAACCCGCGACATTCAGCTTGGGAAGCTGACGCTCTACCAGCTGAGCTACTCCCGCACTTCGCGTATATTCAAATATCACATTGCCCTCTTTAATCAGTAGAGCGGGAGACGGGACTCGAACCCGCGACCAACAGCTTGGAAGGCTGTGACTCTACCAACTGAGTTACTCCCGCACTCTATTACTTCGCTTATGTGGGTAGGGAAGGATTTGAACCTCCGTACTCTACTGAGAACAGATTTACAGTCTGTCGCCTTTAACCGCTCGGCCACCTACCCATTTAATTTGTAGCTTGCAAAAATATGAAAATTTTTATAAAGACAAAGTTTTTCTTTTTTTTCTTGCTATTTATTTCATGCAACATTGATATGAACAACATAACTTTAACATACTAAAAGCCAAAACATTAGTTTCGGCTTTTAGTATTAAACTATTTCTTCTCAATGAGATAGATTTGTTCCTAAGATGTGCTGACTTATTAACGAACAACAATAAAGGGCTTTCTTATTATTGCATCACCCTTTTGTACAATAATCCAATAATGACCTTGAGTAAAGTTATGACATGGCACAATGTACTCATTCAAGTCAGTAAATGCAGAGTAAACAACTTCCCCAAATGTATTGACAATCTTTATGTTCAAATCGTCTTCTTTGCTCGTATTGAACTTAAGTACCATCATATCGGACGTTGGGTTAGGAGTTACACTCATTGATATTCCCTCATAACCTGACGCATTCTCATTGACAGAACTGATTGCTTTACTGATTGTAGTAAATGATGCAGTATCAATGACTATATCGCCGGTCAGATCGGTAACTCTCCAATAGTATAGAGTATTAGGTAGTAAGACTTCATCAGACCCTTTCATTCTATATAAGCTGTCGGTAATAGTTCTATAAAGAACAAGGTTATCCATCTCTTTCGATTTCGCTACTTCTAAAATATATTCATAAATTCCTTTCATTTTCGTCCAACGGAAAACAGGTAAAGTGTCTATATCAAAGGATTTATCCTCGGGATAAAGCAATACAGCCGGGATAATCGTGGCAGCAATAGTGGTAAATGTGAAAGTATCGGATACAACCTTGTTATTTCGTATTAAACGCCACAAGTATTCAGTTTCTTCTTTTAATTTCAAACTTGCGCTTTTAAACTTCGTTCCTTGTACCGAACCAAGTGTTCGCCATTCTTCATTACCTGTTTTCATTTGTAAAGATGTGGAATCCTGTGCATTGTTTTGCCATACAAATTCCGGTGACAAGTCAATATCTTTTGCTTTATTAGACGGACTAATCAATGATAGTTTAGTAATCGTGGTAACAGGCGTATAATGAACGGTATCGTATGAATGATTATTTGTATGATCATTCACGGCAATAATTGCAAAAGCAGGTTTTTTCTTATCAATTACAAGCAATGTTGCACTAATCTCTTTCGTTATCGGATAACGGTCTAATTCATTCGTGGTTGTCGGTATGAGTTTGTAATTTTTCGAGTTAGATAATAAATCAAACCCGCTTATCCCTGATGAAACCCCTACCATATCTTTAAAAACTATACGTAACTCACCTGTAGTGTCAATAATTGCCCCACCGTTCTCAAAAGTAATGGTAGGTGGAATCGTATCTTCTATATCAGTTACCTTTTGCATCATAGCAGCAGGCCAACCATAAGAGTCAAAATTGCTAAAGCCATATACATAACCACAAAACTCCGTATTACCTTCCACGATATGTACACCAGGGGTCGCAAACTGCAACTGCGCCCAGTAGTAATTTGTTCCGAAAATATTATTCGTAAGTAATTGCGGATACTTCTTGTAAAGTGTGTCTCCATCGAATACAACAGACTTAAGTTTCAATTTTTCGGGGTCAATGTTCGGATCAGCTCCTTCAACAATCAAACCGAAATAATTTTTGCTAAATGCTTTACTGTTTGGAGTTTGGAACACGGTTTTCTTAGCAAACTGTTCACGAGGAGTTAACACTATCATAAATGGATCAAAATCTGCTCCACTATCCCAGTTAGAAGAATAAGCATATTGACATAACAGTATGGGTTTATCCGACTTCCAAACAGCTGTTCCTCTAATTCCTTCTGTTTGTCCTTGCCCTACCCAATAATTATAGTCTTCCCAAAAGTCCCCTTTGTATCGTAGTTTAATAGTTCTTCGCCCCAGTACAGTATTCTTATCTTTATCCTTATACTCCATCTCAACAGTTGTATTATCTTCCGAGGCTACAACTCTAAAAAAATCACCTTTATTATCACGCTTAAATTCTACAGTATAGAACTCTTTGCCCCATGAACTAACTGGCGGCATCATTTCGATGAGATGATCTCTTCCATTTTGAGCATTAAATGGTATAATTGTTCTTTGATGAAATGATATAAACCCTACAGGTTTATCGGATTCAACAGTTGAACCTGTCATATCGAAACCTCCGGCTGTTGTTCCATCCCCCATCACAGGATAAACATCACCTTCATCAAGCATTACAGTCCACGAGGCACCAATTTTTTTTCCCTTAACTGTTCCGGCTAAAGTATTTCCGACACCTTTAAGAGAAATAGTAATTTTTGTTTGTTTTTCTTTTGCAATGATACAGAAGCCGGATTTCCAAGGTCTAACCTCGTTAAAATCATAATAACTATTATGAATATATTTTGTTCCCCATTTTGAGCATGGTATAGCCATATAACCATCGGAAGTAACTGTTTTTGCATTGAGCATATAGACAGAAATTGGCTTTGTTGCCTTAATATGAATCCCGTACTTCATTTTTTCTTCACTTTTCCAGATTTCCCATTGCCAATTTGCTGTTTGATTTAATGTTGAAAATGTTACTACAGAAAGAGCTTTTAAAGTTGCTTTTCGTGAATAGCCGAAACCGGGTGCTTCTATCGTAACTTCCGTATCATAAAGGGATGTTACATAGAATTCCAAGCTGTTAATTTGCTGCTGGGGATCATCATTACCCGGAACGGCAAGCCAGAACTCCAGCCCTTGTGGAGTATTGCTCGAAAGTTCCTCGGCAAATAAAGAAGAACTATTACTTGAACAGACAATGAATAACATACAAACAATAAGAACATATTGTTGTATAGCGGGGTGCTTAGCTGCGAACATGTGAACTCCTGATAAGTTAATTATTATTAGTAATAATATATAGTTACGGCATTTGTTGCAAAAATAACAGTTTATTCTTTATGCACCCATTTCCAGAACCTATACAAAGTCACTACATGAGCACTATAGATTACACTTGCACATTGCTGTAATGCTGTTAAGATTATGTTAAACACTAATTTTCAACAATAATTTTGTCGATAAATAGTTTATACTACTAACTATCTATATCATTCACTATCGGTGTTATACACTATTTGCTTGCGAATGGATACCCAAGACGAAATTTTCAAACATTTACCTATAGGAAGACATCTCACCGTTTTATCGAAGCATTATGTGGGTGTGCTTACCAAGAAACTTGAGGGGCTTGATATTGAACGTCATTTTTCCTTATTGTTGATATTATACTATAAGCCCGACTGCAATCAGAAATGTCTTGCTGAAATCTTACACATTGATAAAACATCCCTTGTTGGTATCATTGATTTTTTGTCGGAAAAGGGATATGTTAAAAGAGAAGTTAATCCAAAGGATAGGCGTGAATATTTTATAAGATTAACAGCAAAAGCAAGAAAGAATATTCCACTTATTATTGAAGCTGTGCAAAGTACAAATGAGGTTGCTTTAAGCGGTTTTTCCGAAAATGAGATAAAATCATTCTACAAAATATTATTCGGCGCATATAATAATCTTGAAAGAGAACCCGTCAACGATTATCTTATTCAGTTTACGAAATTACCGGATAAAAAAAATGAAAAATAAAGTAATAATCATTATAGTACTTGTAATTGTCGGTTTACTAATCTACATTAAAACAGCTTTTTTCGAGGATACAACAAAAGATGCTCCGAAAGGTAAACTTGATGGAAAAGCATTATCTGTAATGGGCTATATTGTAGGTACCGAATCTATCAATGAAAAAATCCCGACATCGGGCACTTTATTGGCAAATAAAGAAGTATCTCTTGTACCGGAGGTTTCAGGTAAAATAATAGCCATTCATTTTAAGGAAGGAAGTATTGTTTCGGAAGGTGATTTATTGGTAAAAATAAATGATGTCGATTTACAAGCACAATTAAAAAAACTACGTCTGCAAGAGAAGTTGACTTATGAAACGGAACAGCGTCATAAAAAATTAGTGGAAGCCGGAGGAATGAGTCAGGAACAATATGAAATTTCGTTTACACAGTATCAAACAATAAAAGCCGAAATAGAACTTATAATATCGCAGATTGCCAAAACGGAAATTAAAGCACCATTTTCGGGCAAGGTCGGTCTTGTAAATGTGCATGAAGGTAGTTTTATCAATCAGTCAACCGTAGTTGCATCCATACAGCAAATAGCACAACTTAAAATTGATTTTTCCATACCGGAAAAATATGCTTCTGCGGTTAAGGTGGGACAGAACTTCCCTTTTACTATAGAGGGTGATACTACGCATTATAATGCAACTGTTTCCGCAATTGAACCAAAAGTTGATATTAGTACAAGGACACTTCAAGTAAGAGCAATTACCGATAATAGAAAAGAAAACTTGTTTCCCGGTTCTTATGCAAAAATCGAATTTCCTATTAAAGAAACGAATGCCTCAATGTTTATTCCCACACAATCGGTTATACCCATATTAAAAGGTCAAAAAGTATTTATCAGCTATGAAGGACAAGCAAAAGAAGTTCCAGTAAAAACGGGACTACGGTTGCAAAACAAAATCCAGATTACTGAAGGTTTATCCATAGGCGATACCGTAATTGTAACAGGAATTATGCAACTAAAACCTAATATGCCGATGACGGTAACAGTTCTTCAATAATTAATACCATAATGAACAGTAGCTTATCCACCATAAGTATCAAACGTCCGGTACTTGCCATTGTGATGAATATCCTCATCATACTATTCGGCTTGATCGGGTATAATTTTCTCGGCGTGCGAGAATTCCCTTCAATAGATCCTCCCGTTATTACCGTACGTACAGAGTATGGCGGGGCGAATGCCGATGTTATAGAATCAGGTATTACGGAACCTTTGGAGAAGGCAATTAACGGAATCGAAGGTATCCGAACAATTTCATCTTCAAGTAATTTGGGTTCCAGTTCCATTACCGTCGAATTTGAATTAGGAGTCGATCTTGAAGCTGCTGCTAATGATGTACGGGATAAGGTTTCTCAAGCGATAAGGCAATTACCTAAAGATATTGAAGGGTTACCAACTGTCACAAAATCTGATGCTAACTCCGATGCTATCGTTTCAATGACATTGGAAAGTAACTCACGTTCGCATCTGGAGGTAAGCGATTATGCCGAGAACGTTATAGCCCAACGCTTGCAAACAATACAAGGTGTGAGTAACGTTCAGATATGGGGGCAAAAAAAATATTCAATGCGTCTATGGTTGGATGCCTCAAAACTTGCCGCCTACGGCTTTACACCACTTGATGTAAAAGCTGCGATCAACAGAGAAAATGTAGAACTTCCGTCAGGAAAAATTGCAGGAGATAATACCGAACTTACTGTTAAAGTAAATGCACGTTTAAAATCGGAAGATGACTTTAACAATATTATTATTAAGGATACGGACGGAAAAACCATTCGTCTGAAAGATGTCGGCGAAGCTCGATTAGGACCTGAAAATGAAGAAACAATTCTTCGACAATCGGGAATACCTATGATTGGTTTGGGTGTTGTGCCTCAGCCCGGTGCAAATTACATTGATATTGCCGATGAGTTTTATAAACGATTTAATCAGATGAAAAAGGAATTACCTTCTGATTACAAATTGGATATAGCACTCGATAATACGCAGTTCATAAAA
>JALHLL010000029.1 GCA_022844575.1 bacterium | reverse complement strand
AGGCAATACGAGTGTAACTATTCCACTAAGTGTGATTAGATAAGATCACCACAAGCCGAAGGGCTATTATCATAATCACAAACCCCTGTTCACTATACGTGAGCAGGGGTTATTTTTTTGTTTCAGAATAGAAGGGGGAGAGGAACGTCAAGAATATGTACACTCGAAATGATATATGTCCGGCAGAAGATTATATGAAAGGAATCCAAATGAAGAGAAAATATAAAAAAGTGTATTTTTCGTTGATAGTCATAACCGTTATTGTAGAAATAATGTTTGCACTCACGTCCTATGGAATCTTATTAGATGTAAAGTATCAGTTTGAAATGTCAGAATTTGAACTGCATAGAAATATTGTTAACGATATATATGATATTATTGATACGCTGTCTCTTTTCTTTATCATTTTATCGGTTATTTTGATTCTAACATTTTACTTTTGGCGTAAAGATAATAAAATGAACAATGTTGAAGAGATTGAAGGAAATAATGATATGAAAAATAGATAGACTTTAATTTTTTACAACAGTGTCACTGATAGTTATGTTCAAATTAGTATCAATACGTGAAGTAATTAGGGGAATACGATGACTAATAAGAAAAATAAATACAAGGACTATGATCTGTTATCACATGCAGTATATGCAGAAGATACTGAAAGGATACTGCTGTTGATTTCAAGTGGAATTGATATTAATTGCAAAGATAGTTATGGACGTACTGTGCTATCTGAAGTAGTTGGTAGAAGTAATGAAAAAATGATACACTTTTTATGTAATAATGGCGCTGACGTAAACACTGCTGATAAAGGTGGAAAAACACCTTTGCATTTTACATGCATAGATAATAATTTAGCCATTGCCAAATTATTAATTGAACGAGGGGCTATTGTTGACTCAGTTGACAAAAATGGCAATACGCCACTTTCGGATGCTGTCTTTGCTTGCAAAGGGGATGTTAAATTAGTAAACTACTTAGTCGAACATGGTGCTGATAAAATGATAAAGAACAATTATGGTAATAGTCCGAAATCATTGGCTGATCAATTCGTAAATTACAATATTCCACTATAGACAAGTATAAATGATCAAATATTTTCTAATAGCTATTTTACTTATTGGATGTGGAAATGAGGACTCAAATTCCAAAGAACAATTTCCTAATTCTAAAGAAGGCAATGAGACATTGATTCATAACTTAAATAAAATAGGAAAGATTATCAATTTATCAAAAGTA
Organism: bacterium; assembly: GCA_022844575.1. Classification (GTDB taxonomy): domain Bacteria; phylum Bacteroidota; class Ignavibacteria; order Kapaibacteriales; family UBA961; genus UBA2353. The sequence continues at coordinate 21,292 of JALHLL010000029.1, read as the reverse complement.
ATAGTCGATACAGCAAATAACCCCTGCTTAGGAATTTATAGGATGGGATTAAATAATAACGAATGGGTACCGGGACCTTCAGATTACTATTTAGTATCTACATTAAAAGCTAAATTTATTGACACGGTCGGGTTTGGAAAGGCTGTGGTTCTAAAATCGCCTCTAGAAAAAAATAAGTTCAATTTCAAAAGCTGGTTACCTTATAATGTAAAGAAGGAATTGTTTGATAAAAATACTTTTAAGGAACTCTCAATGTACTCTGCAAAGGTGTTTCTTAAAGAAGGACTCCATGATGGCTTTTTTATAATATTAAGTGATTCCACTATATATCTACACATGACTGATCTCGCCGGTCATTCGGTACAGCCTGACAGCACAAAATAAAACGACCCCACAATGTGAGGTCGCCTATAAGATTATGTATGAAAATGTTATTTCATTATTATAATTGTTGAAGTTTTTTGCCAATCCGCACCCGCTTGTGCAATTACTTTGTAGATTCCTGCCGCAAAGTTTTTATTATCAATATCTTTCCAGAGTACGGAGCCGTCGGCTATTCCCGACCAAATTGTCCGTACTTCACCCGTTAGTGAAATAATGGAAATACTTGCCGATGTACCCGAATTCGGTAATGAAACCGTTATGGTGGAATAATCGGAAACGGGATTGGGGGATACGGTAATGGAAGGGGATACAGATGTTTCTTGTACGGAACTCGGAATCCATTCTTGTTTTATTAAAAACCAAAGCGAGGGATGAATACTTTGGTCGAATGAAAAGGAACGACGATTGCCGGAAAGCCGCGACGCACCTATTGTTTGTTTGGTGGCATTTCCTTGAATATCCAAAGGTATTGCATACACCGTATCGGCATCGCTGACAAAAGATAAGCGTACCGTCATTGCATCGGAAACAATAGGTAGGGTTCCCCAACCTCCACCCCATACACTTGTATCACCGCGCCATTTCATGTTGGCATTGGCATTACGTGATGTAAGAGTTAAGAGAGATTGTTGTGATTGTTCGAGTGATGTGGTATCATAACTCATCCATGTCATATTGCCATTTGCTCCGCCATCGGTACGCTCAAAACGCATATCACCAAGCGAGAATATCTGTCCGGTCAATCTGCCTGTAATAGATCTGTATCGAGGGGTATTTACCGTTAATGTACCTACATCCAAATTCCATGTCAATTCTTCCGTTTCGCTGATGATATTGGCGGTATTAAGTGTACCATCCGCTATTTGGGGAATCTGGGATTGTGGATTTTCTGATGGTTCTTTGGCAAGAATGGAGTCATACCGTATTTTTCTGAATAATGACATTCGTGAGTCAGGGGATTGCCTTAACCAATAACCGTATTGTAATTGGTCGGAGGGATAGACAAAGTTTTCGGTTGTATTATTAAGTGTAATTTGTCTCGGAGCCACAGCTATTGCGCCTGTTCTTAAACATTCGGCCATAGAGGGTGTTAAAGCCCATAATGCGGAATTGAATGTTTGAGACCATACTTCATTACTATCCAAACGATTCCAAGTGAATTTGCCAAAATCATTGCCCAAATTTCCAACGAAAACGCCATCCCAATCCTGATATTGGGCAAATACGGGTAGTATTGACATCATTTCTCCGATATGAGACGATATGCTCACCATCTGATAATCGCCGATAATATGGGGTTTATTTATACGGGCATTTCTTGTTAAATATGAGATTGCACCGAGATATTGGTCTTGGATAATACCGTTATTGCCTATATGTGAAGGTTTATTATTTATATATCGAACATAATCGGTTGATTGAATCGCACTCGAAAAATCAAGATTTCTTTCGGCATACATCTCATTGATATAGGTAGGCGTACTACCGGAAGTTATCAGAGCCGCACACCCTATCGTATCACGAATTAATTTGTAAAAATTATTCATATAATTATCTGTAAGTGCGGTATAAAGCAATGTTTGCTCTGCAGCTCTTGATGGAGAAACTGCCGGACTTTGGTCTAATCTTCTAATTCTTTGTACATTACCTGCCTCTAACGATTCGCCGGCAATTAATCCCTCTTCGGGTAAAGCCTTAATACTCATATCATCTATATATATGTTTCCTGTGCCGCCGCCCAAATAAAACGATAAGAATGTACTTAACGAATCCGTTGCATTTGCTCTGAATCGGGTAGTATATTCATGCCAATTTTCAGTTAACGGAACATTGTTCTGATAGAATAATCCGTAATTTTCATAAGGTGGGGCGCCCCTTTGAAGAGCTACTATCCATGGTGCAGTAAATGGGCTTGTAGCATCGGTTCTTGCCCAAAAACGTACTTCATAGAGTTGAAAACGCTTTACAGATACGGAACGATTTATATAAAGGACATCATATACATATTTACCGGCTTTATTTACTTTTATCCATGCTGAAAAATTTCCTTGTTTTTTTATGCCATTGGATGGGTACACGGCCGCTACGGCATTGTTATCGGTATTAACCCCTAATTCCCATTGTGCAAGCGGATCATTATTATCTTCAAAATTGCCGTTTTTGGGCATTTGTTTTGAATTGTCGGGTACAATATTCCATGCTTTTTTTAAGTCGGTTGTTGTTTTGTATTTATTTTTCAGATAACCATTCCATACCCCGTCGAGCATAGCGGAATGCTTTGTCGAAAATCGGGATTGAGGATGTAACTCACCGTTTTGCCAACCCGCAAAAAGAGAATTATCGTCTGTTAATTCTATGATGGCTATTGAGGGCTCATTTTTATATACCGTTCCGTTTATAGTGTTTTTATGATTGAGCAACTGATTAGTAAAATTGCGAAGATGATTGATGTATTGCGGAATAAAATAATTAACATATCTACCATTCCAAGGAATAGAATCAGGATCGGGTACATTATCTTCCGGTCGGGGCATCCATTGCGAATGAACTTGCAAAATAATATAAATTCCCTGTTTTTTTAGTTCATGAATAAAACGATCTAACTTTTTCATCTGATTTAAGTCGAACGATTTGCTATCATTTGCTTCGGCAAATACGGAGCCGTAATTCCTCCACCACTGATTGTCAATAGCAGCTAATCGTACTGCGTTAAGCCCGAGAACAGAAAAACGTTTTGCTAATGCTACGGCTAAAATGCTATCGGGAAAACATGCGGCACTAAATAAGGTAGTACCCAAAAGCCGAACACGATTACCTTTTTTATTAAAGAAGTGTCCGTCTTTTGTTATAAGGGCATCGTCCTCCGTAATTTCATGTGCTGGTTTGGCAAATAAAAATTCGCCGTTAATAGGTGTAGTGTATGGTAAGTTAGAAACAAAAGGTCGCTGAACTGTTTGAGAAAATGCCGTAAAACTATAGAGCACTATAATAATCGGTAATAAATTTTTCATAAATTATCTCCAAAACTCGGCACAAACAAGTAAAAAATAGTATTAAAATTCTGAATTTAAGCGAGAGATTTCTCTAATACGAATGAAGCCCTATTGCTATGTTGTTCGAATATATCTTCGCTATTAAAATCAATAATTGAGGTATAGCCGCATGAAAGCCAAAAGCGTAAAGCAGTATAATTTTTAAGATATACTTTTATCTGGGAAGCAATGATGCCCTGTACTGCGCATTGTTCCTCAATATTATGTATAATGGATCTGCCAATACCCTTCCTCTGCCCATGAGGATGTATAATAAGTGTTTTTATCCATACTGTTTTTTTTGATGGGTAATGATAATAAACATGGAAAAACCCCAATGTAGTCGTATTCGTTACAATACAATATAAAGTACTTTGTTCTTCTGTATTGTTATGGTTCAACAGAATATCCTGATATTCAGAAATATCGGATATATAAAAGTTCTCATCGTAACTATATAAATAATGGCAAGCGTTTTTTATTTCCGTTATTGACTGTGCATCGTGTATGGTAGCTTGCCGTATTGTTACATTATTAACAAACCATTCACTCGGCAAAACGGAAACACTCATCGTTGTACCGTAAAATACTGGGTTATGTGTTTCCCTTTATGACGAATACTGTAAACACCGTTAGGAAATGTTGAAACATCAATCATTAATTCAGGATACTCTTGTATAATCCGTACGGGCAATTGTTCACCAAGTATGGAAATAATTTCAATATCACTGCTATGTACTCCCTTTATATAGACAACGGATTTTGTCGGATTAGGATATAATATTGCTTTTTGGGATATATCCGTATCATCCTCCGCGTCGGCAGTAAGCCCGAATTCTATATTGTCAATATACCAGCCGTCAAGTTCTTGACTTAAATTGGAACGAAAACGGAAACGTACAAGCACCGTATCATTTCCTGTAATTTTTAATACTTCGGGTTTCCAATCATCATCGGTAAAGGTATTATCCGACCAAGCGGGAAACATTGAGGAATTAAATGCTGCTAAATGCCTCCATGTATGCCCCATATCATCCGATAATTCTACAATACCCGAATCATTAGGATGAATGATTGCCGCATGGCGAAAAGACATATGCGTTGTACCGGAAGGATTAAGAACGGGAAATAACATGATACTATCGCGCATACCCCTTTTATAATTACCCGTTGGTGATTCCGTAAGCGAATAATTACTGTTATAGCCCTTATTTACTTTGTTCCATGATTCCGAAGCAAAATACTTACGCAAAACATTCTCTTCAAAGTCATCCTTATAATTATCGGTAATTGGTCCGGTATAAGTTAATATACTTTCGCTTGTCGGGCTTTCATTATAGGGTGTTGCATTATCGCGAACACGAACTGAATACATATACCAGCCGTTTCTTTGGGGATTATCGTTTATTGTTATTACTTTACCCGCGTCGGTAGTCGCTATGTCGGATTCTTTTAGGAATATGCCGTCCCGATAAATAGCAACGGCTCTTGCATTCACAAATAATGTGGAACTATCCAATCTATATTGAGGTAGTTTAACCGTAAGCGACACATTATTATCGGTATTTCCTTTTGCATTTAATAAATTAGGGATACCCGGCTCACGCGAACCGCCGGAGTATGCAGCTGAACGTACAAAAACGCTTGTATCCGCTCCCGAAAGAATACGAATGGAATATGTGTATCGTTTAAAATTTTCGAGACCTTCATCGCGGTAAGAAACGGTTTCCTTAGGAAATGTTTTAATGAGCACATTATCGCGAAACAGTTGATAACTGAAATCGCCAAGGGGTTTATTAAATCCGCGTGTTTCCGGCTTTTTCCAATCCAAATCGAGAGCAGTATTTATATCAGGAATTGTTTTAGCGATAAAACTTGGAGGAGGCAAAAGACCATATACATCAACCAATGCCGTATAAACATCATTATTATTATTTGTTTGTTTGGCATTACGCATATCGACCCATGAAGGGTAAATTTTGCCATTGCGGAATGCACAACCGCTATAATCGCCTGCAAAAGCATTACCGTTAAAAGGATTGCGACGTAAATCGCTTTCGGCATCGCTTGCCCGCTTATCTATCCACGTATCGCCCCCATCACTCGAATAACTTACATAACAGCTTGTGAGAAGATTAGTGGAGTCATCGCGGCTATCAAGATACATCACGGCTAAATCGCCATTGGTTGGATCGAGTGCCAACCATGACCAAAACTGATCATTCGTTGTATCCGAATGGACTATTTTGGGTGTTGACCATGTATCGCCTCCATCAGTAGAACGTGAAAAATACACATTCGGAATGCGGTCGGCAGCCCATACCATATAAAGCCACCCTTTTCTCTGCTCCGTATAAATATCGCATACTATACTCGGATATGATTCGGCACGTACCTTTCCTTTTACTGTATGGCGAATACCTTCCGGTATTTTTCGTGCAATACCTAATTCCTTATAGTGTTGTACTAAACGTGGTGCGGAAAATGTTTTGGCTCCATCTGTTGATTTTGCAAAACCGATTGCTTTTTTTATACCATGATTCCATATAACATATACTTCACCCAAATGACCCGTAATTGTTAAGGGGAAACTTTGTCCGAAGGTCGTATCCTCCGATGTACCCGAAAGTCTTTCGCTTACACGCAAGGGTATGCTCCATGTGGCACCCTCATCCGTTGAAAATGTATTGACGATTTGTGTTGAGGAGTCTCGGGAGATAACTCGTTTCCACGGTGTATAAACCCTCCCGAAATAAGGTGAGGTAGGCGAATTATCAACATGGACATAGTATTTGTCTTCAAAGTTTGAATCTGCCGTTTGAGTACCTTTATGTTGTATAACGGCAAAATGCGATTGCCATGTTTTGCCTTCGTCCTTTGTTCGTGCTACAAAAACCCCGTTTTCAGGGCTGCCGACTTCTCTATTACCGAAGCCGCCATACATCAAGTAACCGGTACCATCGGCTGCAAATGTTACGGACGGGTCATTACTTCCCGTCCATCCGGTTGCGGGGACACCCAAGTTAAGATTTTTCCATGTTTTGCCTGCATCGGAGGAAACATATACCCACCGTGCGCCATTATCACGATAATCAACCGCCGCGGCAATAAGATTGAGAGGATTTTTAGGATTGACAGCAATGGATGATTCATTTTGCACAACAAATCCCGATGCTGCCTCCTCCACAATGGTATTTACATCAGTAAAAACGGCTGCATTGGTATTATCGGGCAATACGATGGTAGGCATAAGCGGATAATCCTGCTCCTCCGCTTTAAGCACAGGTGTAGGATTTGCCCATTCCATCCATTTCCTGATTCGTTCGGCTACTTCATCGGCTTCTCTTTGTGCTTCCGATTTTTGACTATAAGCGATATATGGTAATAACAGTAAAACAAAGAATAGCAATCGAAACATCGGATAACCCCTTAACTGAAATAGACAATTATGGCAAACTACAAATTATTAACTGTACAACAATAAAGTATGCTGAAGTGCATGAAACAATGCGGATTATGAAAAGATGTACACAACTACTTAGGGTGAAAAGATGATTTAACATATCGTAATTTTCAAAAGTATTTGGATAATTCAAACTGTTTCTTATTTTTGGGATAGCCAGACAAACCGCAAGCTTGTCGGTGATGTAATGTGTACTTTATTACCTTGTTATAGAAGCGATAACCCCAAATTGTTACCGCTATTATCACTTTTTTATTATTTATTTATGTGAGGTTTTTTATGTTGCGAAAGCAAAACTTGTGTAAAGCCATACTATTGGCTTTGTTTATGTTATTGCCTGGGATAAATGCATTATCCCAAATTCCGAACCCCAAATTTACTCTTAAACTCGCCCCAGGCTGTCCAACGGGTGTCTGGAATGGCACTTATTTCAATGCTCCGACTGGATATAATAACCTTGTCGTAAGTTGGAGAAACCCAACAAATGCTACACCTGAATATTATCATGGTTGCAATCCAAATTTTTATTATTCAGTACCGGCCAGAGCTTATTCACCTGTAATTCCACCTGACGATGTTGATGCACCTAACCTTATTGGAGATAAAGCGTTTAGCGGTGTAGTTATTAGTGAGGTTGGTGCGAATGAATATCGAGAATACATTTCTGTACGTTTGCAGTCCGCATTAATAGTAGGACAAACGTATACATTACTTTTAAAATTCGTGGGTCAGAATATGGTGATCATATAAAATCAATAGGTGCCCTGCTAACGGCTAATCCAGTTACGTCAACGGATGCTAACGGAGGAGACGGTTATGTTAATCCTGCGATAGGTGACTATGGTATAGATAATACGCCTCCAGTTCCCCCGTTTTACCACAATAGCGATTGGCAATTAGTTTCAATACCCATCACCATAACAGGAACGAATAAGAAATACCTTACTATAGGAGACTTTACACAAGATATTCCACCAGCAGGTTGGTGGCCTGAACCCCCAGACAATTCGAGATGGTGTTTTTCATACAATTATATTGATGATGTGGCTGTTTCAAATACTTCGGATTGTTGTGATTTCTTAGTTAAAGTGCAACGGAAACTTGCCTGTTGTTATGATATCACTTTCGAGACAAAAAATAGTTGCTCCATCTCCCGAATGGTTGTGAAGGATGGAAGTGGTAATACCTACATAGAGTGGAATGCTACGGCTCTTGGTGTCCCACCAATTGGTCAGAATACAACTCGTACACTTGAAAACATCTGCGGAGATGATTCTTATGGCTCAGAAAGTTACTACTCGGTTGACTTTTATGATGCAAATGGGGTATTAGTGTGTACCAAAGAGATTGAGTTCAAATGTATTTGCAAATGTGAAGATACAAAATTAGATTTTGTCTTAAAACGAACTGTTTCAACTCCAGGTCAATGTTGCTTTAAATTATATGCAAATAATAATCAACCTTGCGATATCTATAGCAGTTCAGGTCCATATAAAATAATCATGCCAATAGTTCCCGGTATTTCAGTTACTCCTTCATCGGGTGTCACTATGACAACAATTGGTAGTACGTACGTGTTTACTAATAATTCGGGTGTACCCTATCCAAGCTCTTTCGCAAGTCATACCTCTACGGAGTTAGCAACAATCTGTAGAGAGCCGGGAGCTTCAGCAATACTATTTGACCTTAAGTTAATGGGACCTTCTAATCAGCTATGTTTACAGAAAAATCTTTCCTTAGAATGTTCAAATATAGAATGTTGCGACGCAATAGAAGTAACATTAAGGAATCCAACTGAACAAGAATTTTTAGATGGAAAAACATGCTGTATTGTAACGAGCCCCACTACACTGTGTTGTTCACCTTTAATAATAATCAACCAAAAACCAACGCCAAACTGCCCGGTTATTGGCTCAATTGGTTTGTTCAAAGATGATGCACTTGTTAATGGCATTGGTATAGGTGGAGGTACACTACAGGATTACATTTGGAGTCCCACACCATGCCCGACGAGCGTTAATACAACTTATGTTCTAAAGTTTTACGATATGAGTAACAATGTACTCTGCACAAAATCTATTACTATTCCCGCGTGCACAAGTGGAGTAGTTAAAATGGGGAGTATGGAAGCTGAAACTGGGCGCACAGAGCAAGCTATTCAGCTTTCTGCCAACCCTAACCCTGCCAATCAACATATTACGTTATCTGTAGAGAATACACAAGCAACTACAGCAGTCAGTGCGGATATTTATGATATGGTAGGTAATAAACTTATCACCATACATGAAGGTTTGTTAAAAACTGGAAATAGTACCTTTGATATTGATATTGCAACTTTAGCGATAGGGCAATACATGATAAAAGTAAAAACGGATACAGGTTCGCAGACCATACCGTTTGTAAAACAGTAGTACAAGATATCTACTGTATCTAACTTAGGTACATGTTATGATGTTAAGGTGATTCACAAAAGTGGGTTCTTGCTTAGCAGGAATCCGCTTTTTTTTTCTGTTTATAGTGAAACTTATCACATTCTTATTCCTCATTACAATAAAGTACTTGCATATTTCAAAAAAGAATGCAAATTTGCATGTACAAGAGTTCTATAGAATGCGACAAAACTCTTGTTGTGTAGTTATTGCAATAATGTGATGCTGTACAATGCAAGTAAAAGTTACTAATCACCGAAACCAACTAACTTTTAGTTTACATATTTAACCATTCATTTTCGGAGTTACTATGGTACACCGATTCTTCTTTCATCGCAATATTATGGTGTTGGCAGTTCTGACACTATTCTGTACTGCGATAACAAATGCCCAATTACCTAAACGTAAGATGGTAGTTGAAAAACAAACCGGAGCATGGTGCCAATATTGTCCGGGCGGTATTGAAGCATTTGAAAATTTAGAAAAACAATATCCTAACGATGCAATACTATTAGCATACCATGGTCCTGATGGATATATAGAACAGATGAAAATTCCTGAACAAATGACTTTGATGAATTCAGGATATTTTAAAGCTGGAAGTTTCCCAAGTGGTTGTTTGAATAGGGAAAGTAGAATTGCCGAACATCCTGCATATGCAGCTGATGATGCAGCTAGACTTTTGAGTACCAAACCTACATCAATGGTTGAAGTAAATTTTAAAAATGTCGATTTCAATTCAGGTACAAGAAGTCTAAAAGTTGAATTGGAAGCAAAATTCTTCGACAAGCATGATGGAGATAAGAGGTTCATACTCATTATCGTTGAAGATAGTGTTATGGGCTCCGGTGCAGGCTATGATCAGGTAAATGCGTACCATACAGATCCGAGTCAGAAAAAATGGTATCAAAAAGGTAATCCCATTAAAAACTTCTATCATCGCCATGTGGTAAGAAAAGCTGTCGGCGATATTTTTGGTGCAGTGGGATCATTACCAAATTCCGTACAATCAGGTGACGCAAAAACCTATGTATTTAACACCAAAATTGATAATGCTTGGAAACCTGAAAAAATTCATTTGGTAGCGATGGTTGCTGAGTATAATACCGATACAAAAATCGCGAGACGTATTCTAAATGCGGAAGAAGAAAAACTAATGGTTCGTTCCGCTCGTGCCGAAATGTTAATGGTGAAACCTTATAATGTTGCTAAAGCTGCCGAAGTAATTGAAAAAACAATTACCATCAGAAACAATAATGCAGTCGAATTAACTTATGATGTTATGGTTAACGAGGATAACAGTGATTATCCGGGAGATTGGTTAGCAGAAGTGACTCCTTCAACTGTTAAAGTTGCAGCAGGCAAATCGGCTGATGTTACAGTCAAAATAACGCCGGCCTCTTCATTCGGCTCACCGGTGTTGGCTAAAGTTAGTGTGAGCGCAACTCCGCAGCCAAAAACTGGTATTGAGCCCAAGGAAAACTCGGTGATGGTGTATGCACTCACTGATAATGCTAAATACGCTTTTAGTCAATTAGGTGGTTATAGTAATTGGGGTGAAGATTATGTTACTTTAATGGGAGAAAGTCAATTGTATGGTGAAGGAGTAATTAATCTTGGTGCTTGGGACGAAAATGTGTTCAACGCATATAAAGATCAATTTGATGGGTTTACATTCCTATTATCAGGCGGTATTGTAACTCAAACAGCAGTACTACCTCCATTGCCCCTTGCATTAACAACAGGACTCATTCCTAATGTTGCGAAGATTGTTACGGAATTATTGGCTAATGGTAAAAGTGTTTTCCTTTCGGCTCCGCGTGCATTATGGTGGACAAGTGCTGATCCGAATGCAGCACAAGGTAATGTTCCTGAAGCCGTTAATTTCTTTAAAAACTTGTTGAAAATTCAGTTGAAACAAAGTGTTATACGCCATACTGTTAGTGGGCAAACTTATGGATTTATCAAATACAATGTGGCAGGTATAGAAGGTAATCCTATTTCCGATGGGGTTAATGGGCTTGGTAACGATTCTCCTACCAACTATACGATGTACACCGACCTTATAAACATAGCTTCCGGCAGTCCTTGTACTCCTATCTTTACTGTTGATAATAAATCTGACAATATTGTGGGTGTAAGTTATCAAAATGATAATAAAGGTCGTTTGGTATTCCTTACTGCACCAGTTGAGGCATATAACAATTCTTATGTTCGTTCACAATTCATACAAAAATCGTGGGATTGGTTGCTTGAGGGCAAAGTGGAAGTAGCGAAAGTTGCTAAAATTGCTGCCTCGGTAAATTCTATTGATTTTAAAGAGGTTGTTATTAACAAAGAAGCGGAAATAAAATTCGATATTGAAAATCAGGGCGAAATTCCTCTTATTGTGAAATCGGTTAAATTAGGCGACTTAAATAAAGATGCATTCATGTTTGATGAACCTGCAATGCCATTGACAATTGAGCCGGGTCAAAAAAGAGAATTTGCCGTTAGTTTCAAACCGACTGCTGAAAAAGTGTATTTAACAACTCTTCAATTTGTTTCTAATGCCGATGGCGAAGAAGATAATAGCTTCACGATTGATATAGAAGGCAAAGGCGTAAGCGATGCACCGGTTCCTTCCGTATTAAAAGCAACGGTTCAGAATGTTAATTTCGGTTCGGTAGCTGTTGGAACACCTGCAGAAAGCACACTCAAATTGAAAAATTCTTCCGCACAAGCTGTTACCATCAATAGTATTAAATTTGAAGGTACCAATGCAGCTAATTTCAGTGTAATAACAAAACATGACCTATTACCTGCAAATATCGAATTACCGTTCAAACTCGGCTTTACGGGTGATAAAGCAGGTAACTTCGCTGCTACAATGATCGTTACTTCCAAATTGGAAGATGGTAAAGAAGACATTTTCTCAATAGAAGTAAGTGCCTCGGCAGTAGCTTCGGGTGTACAAGATGATGCGGTTTCTCAATCAATGGCTATTTCCGTTGGTCCTAATCCGGCTTCAGTTCAATCGCTTGTAAACCTTGCAGTAACGAATGCCGCTCCTCAATCAGTAAAAATTTCCGTACTTGATATGAAAGGTGCATCGGTAATGACCTTATTCAATGGTACGCTTTCAAACGGAAATTATCCTTTCTCGGTTGATGCTGCAAAACTTGCTGCAGGTACATATCGTATAGTAGCAATAACAAATGGCGAATCCGTAAGTGTACCGTTCATGATTGTACGCTAAGATTTGCAGGATTAGTTAGATTCGTAATAAAAAAGCCGTTTCGGGATTTCCGAAACGGCTTTTGCTTTTTATGCTGCCTCATTTATTCATCAAAAATAAACACGGGTTCATGATAGTATCGTACTTTGCTATCCACAATTTTTGCGGAAAGCCATGAATCGAGCCAATTATTCTTTTCCGCCGTTGTTCCCGCACCTATTAACCAATCCAAAGGTATATTTACATTAAGCACCCTGCCGGGTATAATATGGCGGGTAATACCTGCCGGTAATTTCTCAGCCTGAACTGCTATAGAACAAATCTCTTCGGGTGTAAATCGGGGAAATACCATAACCGCCGAATGTATGGTTCTTGAGGCAATTATTTGTTCCAGATCCGCTTGTGCAAGGCGGTAAATTTCCCCATGTTGTTTATAGGTGGAAACCACTTTTCGCAGAATACGCACCATTTTATTCAAATCTGTCGCCGTATCCAATATCATTGAGCAATCGGGGGAACAATAAATATATCCTGCACATTTTCTTTTTTCAAGTAACTCGGTTGCATTAACTATATCGGTGGTGATAAGACTGATTCCCTCAATAGCACCTATCGTTGTTATCACATCAGTATCACTCATATCCGGCAAAATATGATTCCATGTATCAACGGAAATACCGTGCTCGCCATATTTTACAACTTGCGCCAATACATGCGAAGCACCTATTTGTTGTAATGAGGTTGTGCGTGTTGCGCCGTCAAGCACAACATATCCGGTATCCATCCGAGCGACTATAGGCGGATTCCGAAGAGTACCCGAACTTTCTATTCTTTTCTTTAATTTGTTAACACGGAAGGGGTCGGTTTCTTCATGCAGAAACACCTCCTCTATCGGAATCATGGATAATTGAAATCTTTGTGTATTCATACAATCCGTTTTATTATTGGATGCAAATTTGAATGAATGGCGAAATTACGAAGAAGATATACTCACTTCTTCTATAGTATGAGGAGTATTAAAAGGTAAGAACGGAGAAAAGTTATTGCCCAAAAAGCAGGTAGCCCCTTTATCACAATCAAAACCACGATATTTGTATTCTAAAACATAGCGTTTTTACATGAGTTATTCATTTAATTGATGAGTTGATATGAAAAGCATGGAAGAAATTCTCCAATCATTACAGACACTCGGATTGTATAATGTCGGTGAGGTTTATTACAATCTTTCCACTCCTGCATTGTATGAGCATGCCGTCAGTTTTCAGGAAGCCGAACTCTCGCAATTCGGGGCATTGGTTACCAATACCAAACCTCATACGGGACGTAGTGCAAATGACAAATTTGTTGTGGAGGAAGGAAGCAGTAAAGACAATGTATGGTGGGGTAAGGTGAATAAACCGTTCTCCCAAGAAAAATTTAACGCCTTAAAGAATCGTGTAATGGCGTATTTGCAAGGCGCGGATTTATATGTACTTGATTGTTTTGCAGGTTCTGACGATAATCATCGTTTGCCTGTACGGGTTATTACCCAACATGCTTGGCATAATATGTTTGCCAAAAATATGTTTATTGAGGCATCGGCTGAAGACCTTGCCGGTTTTGAACCCGGTTTTACGGTACTTCATGCTCCTAATTTTGAAGCGAATCCCGAGCTTGACGGTACTCGCTCCAAAACGTTTATCATTCTTGATTTTTCTCAGAAATTGGTTATCATCGGCGGTACGCAATACGCAGGTGAAATTAAAAAGTCAATTTTTACCGTACTCAATTATCTGTTGCCTCTAAAAGGAGTAATGTCAATGCACTGCTCTGCCAATATTGGAACAGGTGCAGGGGATACGGCATTGTTTTTCGGATTATCGGGCACAGGTAAAACAACTCTTTCCACCGATATTGAACGCCCTCTTATAGGCGATGATGAGCATGGTTGGACAAATGACGGCACATTCAATTTTGAAGGTGGATGTTATGCAAAAGTTATCAATCTATCGGAAGAAGCTGAACCGATAATTTACGGTATGACCAAAAAGTTCGGAACAATTCTCGAGAATGTTGTTCTCGATCCCGACACACGCGCTATCAATTATGATGATGCTACAATAACGGAAAATACGCGTGCAAGTTATGCCCGCTCAATGATGGATAATATCGTGCCATCCAATAAAGGCGGACATCCGAAAAATATCTTCTTTTTGACTTGTGATGCATTCGGAGTAATGCCTCCGATTGCAAAACTGACACCCGAACAGGCGATGTTTCACTTTTTAAGCGGATATACGGCAAAAGTGGCGGGAACGGAAGCCGGAGTAAAAGAACCGAGCGCAACGTTTTCTACATGCTTTGGTGCTCCGTTTATGGTGCATCATCCTAAAGTATATGCAAATCTTTTACGTGATAAAATCAATGAGCATGGCGCAACGGTATGGCTGGTTAATACCGGCTGGAGCGGCGGGGAATACGGTGTCGGAAAACGTATGAAAATAGCTTATACACGTGCATTATTACGTGCAGCGCTTACAGGCGAGTTAAACAATGTTGAATTCGTTACCGAACCTTTCTTCGATTTATCAATTCCGACGGCTTGTGAAGGCGTTCCTTCCGATATATTGAACCCGCGTAATACATGGGATGATAAAGCGGCTTATGATGCAAAGGCGCAGCATTTGGTAGGATTGTTTAATGATAATTATAAACAATTCGAATAAGAATCATAATAGTATTCTTTGAAGTTTTTCCCCGATAGAAGTGATTTGGTCGGGGATTTTTTTTTTGAACTATGCTCTACATCGTTCCGCAAACTCTTCAATAGAATAATAAACGGGTAAACCTTTTGCAAGTATTAAGTCACGTTCGCGGTTTGCTCCCGGACTTTCCGCAATAAGTATAAGGGCTTCGCAGACATTGATAACAGCTAATGATATATTCATGATATGCTCATAAGTATTATCGCCCGAATAGACCTCTATAATGGGTAATGCGGCGTTTATACCAATAAGCGGCACATGTCCTAATTCCAAAACCCTTGCGGCAACTGTATTAAGAGTATGGAGATTGATTGCTCTTTGTTCAACCGTTGGTGCTGAGTATGGTCCTGCTATTCCGACTATCATAACATGAGCGGTGTAGTGTGAAATACATAAGAAAGGTATAAAAAAAGGCGATTACATTATGCAATCGCCTTTAAAAGATATCTGAATTTCTCAGTTTCTTATTTCGTATCGTGGTTAACGAAAGGAATAAGTGCAAGATGACGTGCATATTTGATTGCATTGCATACTTGACGTTGCTGATAAGCTGAAACACCCGTAATACGACGAGGAAGGATCTTGCCTTGGTCATTCGTAAAACGGAATAATGATTTTGCATCCAAATAATCAATTGTGCGATTATCGCCTAATGGATTGTTCTTTTTTTTCGGTGCAGTACGCTGTTTACGTAAGCCGGAAGCAAAAGGATTATTTACGGATTGTCTTGAGTCTGTTGGTCTCATTGATTCTCTCCTTTGTTGTCACGAATGGACTGAGATTTTTGGAATCGTTTATTAAAACGCTCTACACGACCGGCGGTATCGACAAGCATTTGTTTGCCTGTAAAGAAAGGGTGTGATTTGGAATCAATTTCCAAAACCATACGCTCGCCTTTATAGCATGAACGTGTTTGAAACGTTGAGCCGTCGGTCATGACAACCTCAACTTGGCGATATAGAGGATGAATACCTTTTTTCATGATTGTCTAACCTTACTTCGTAATATCAATAGAATCAATTTGAGAAAGCTCATCTATTTTAACAAAGCGCTCAAGAAACTTGATCGTACCTTTGTCAGAGCGATAACCTTTTACAACTTTTACGTTGATTTTTTGAGGTCCTGCACCTTTTTTCGACTTATCGCCGAATGTTTGCTGTTTAGCCATAGTTACTCCCTAAAGCCGTTTTTACAATAGAAGAGCGCAAAATTACACTACTTCTCTGTAACGACAAAATAATCATGGTAAAAAATCAATTTTAAAGTAATTAAGTGACTAAAAATTTTCAAAAACCTCTACAACTTCAACAGTATTAAAAAAAGACGGAGCTTGCTGAACGGATGCCTATACTCACACAATGTGTAGGAGACGGTATAGTAAAAGCCGTTTCATCGAATATCCTTTCCCAAGAAAAAAAGATATCCAATCCTGCTTGTTTCCCACGTAAGTGATAACCACCCTCAAGACGTGCATTAAAATCAAGACCATGTACCGAATAAGGGCTTGTTCTAAATGCACATAAAGAGAGCCATGCACGTGCAAAAATTGAATGTTTATCCGCTAAGGAATACTCCAATCGTCCGGCACTCATGAGCGAACCGCGTATATCCTCATAGGATTTGGCTTTGTTATTTGCCGGAAAGCGGTAATCGGAAGTATAAAAGTACGCTTCAGTACGAAAAACATAATCGAAAGTTAATGACTGCCTTTCTATTTTTCCTACCCAGCCGAAATGGAGACCGGAGTTAATAAGTACACGTTTTCTCACCGAGGAAATGGAAGGAGTGTCGCCATGAGTCGAATCACTATTGTCAATGTCATGTTTACATCGATGCTGCAAACCCATAACGAAACCGTCAAGTTGAAGTACAAGGGCTTGTTCCCATATAATTGCACGGGGATTAAATGAAATATCATTGTGAGGATTGGCGCTAAACTCGCTGGAAAATACTCCGCGCAGAACACCGGTAGAATTCCATCGATAAAAATCTACAGATCCGATAAATTTACCATTCCATGCCTGTTCATCGCCCAGCGAACCGAAACCCCGGGCAAACTCTATAGCGTAATGTGTCGTGCCGAATGCTTCACCAATCGTAGATGTATCGCTATAATAGCGCTGAATATTGGTGCGTTGCGTGAACAATTGCGCATAAAGTACTTTTTGAGATAACATAAAAAGTAAGAGAACAAAGATTACTTTCATAATAGTGTTTCCTCAATGTCTGTAACGTTATGGAAATATTCGCTAATTGGAAGAATAGTATGTAAGATAGTTCAATTCCATACATTTTCCTTCTTTTTGAAGAGTAGAGAATAAGATGTCGGGTAGTATTGTAATACTCTGCCCAAACGCTGGGACCTTAAAGTAAGCGTGTAGTTAAATTCTCCGTATAAATAACAAAAGCCGCTTTTAAGCGGCTTTTGTTATTTATTAAAATCTTCTTCGGGTTTTATTCGCTTGCAACTTTTAATCTGTTCGTTAAACGTTCAATATCCGATTTAATAGATTCACGTTTCGGAAACGACGTTGTGTTTTCTAAGTGTTCAATTAAGAGTTGTCGTTGCTGTTTAACTGCCGAAATGTCTATTTCATCTGCTCTCTCCGCCGTTTCGACCAGAACGGAAACCTTATTATGCAGAACTTCGGCAAATCCGCCATCGGTAGCATAAATAGTATCCGCCGTACCATCGTTGATTTTGATGACACCAATGCCAAGCGAAGATACGATAGGTGCGTGATTATAGAGTACTTGAAATCCGCCCTTGGTACCCGGTAGGGTTACTCCCGCTGCTGAACCTGAAAACACGGTTCTTTGCGGTGTTACAATTTCGACGGTTAATACTTTGTCGCTCATAATGTATTAATTCCTTAATGGCGATTATTTCGATTTCATATATGCTTCTTTAACTTCGTCGAGAGTACCTTTGTAGCTGAACATACCCTCAGGTATCTCATCTACGTCGCCGTCCAGAATAGCTTTGAAGCCGGCAATCGTATCTTCGATTTTGACATATTTGCCTGCAAAACCCGTAAACTGCTCGGCAACATTAAATGGCTGCGAAAAGAAACGTTGTACTTTACGTGCACGATATACTGTTGTTTTGTCATTATCGGAAAGTTCATCCATACCAAGAATATTGATGATATCCTGAAGGTCTTTATATGTCTGGAGTACCTTTTTAACGCGCATAGCCGTATCATAATGTTCCTGACCGATAATAAGCGGATCGAGGATACGCGACGATGATTCGAGGGGATCAACCGCAGGATAAATACCTAACTCGGAAATCTGACGTGATAATACCGTAGTTGCATCCAAGTGGGCAAATGTATTTGCCGGAGCAGGGTCGGTAAGGTCATCCGCAGGTACATATACAGCTTGAATAGAAGTGATGGAACCTTTATCGGTCGAAGCGATACGCTCTTGTAAAAGACCCATTTCAGTAGCAAGTGTCGGCTGATACCCTACAGCGGAAGGCATCCTTCCGAGAAGAGCCGACATCTCCGCACCTGCTTGTGTAAAGCGGAAGATATTATCAACAAAGAGGAGTACATCACGACCTTCTTCATCACGGAAATACTCTGCCATTGCAAGCGCCGTTAAAGCAACACGCGCACGTGCACCCGGCGGTTCATTCATCTGACCGAATACGAGAGCTGTTTTTGCAATTACGCCCGATTCCGTCATTTCACCATAAAGGTCATTACCTTCACGTGTGCGCTCGCCTACACCGGCGAATACGGAATACCCACCGTGATGTTTTGCGATATTGTAAATTAACTCTTGGATAATAACTGTTTTACCTACACCCGCACCACCGAAAAGACCCGTTTTACCGCCTTTAGTAAAGGGTTCGATAAGGTCAATAACTTTAATGCCGGTTTCGAACATTTCTTTTTTATTGTTCAAAGACGCAAAACTTGGTGCCGGTCTGTGAATCGAATATTTGACTTTTGAATTTATTTCCGGTTTATTATCAATAGCTTCACCAACAACATTGATAAGGCGTCCCAATACTTCCGGACCTACGGGGACTGTAATCGGTATTCCGCTGTCATAACATGCCATACCGCGTACCAGACCTTCAGTCGAATCCATTGCCACTGTACGAACTCTGTCTTCACCTAAGTGTTGCTGAACTTCGCATACAAGATTGACCTGAACTCCTTTTTCGTTTTGGCGCGGTACATTAATTGCATTGAGAACCGGAGGGATATTGCCTTGAGGAAACTCAATATCCACAACCGGACCGATTACCTGAACAATGTGTCCTTGATTCATAAGAATTGACCTGTGATATAGGGGAGAAAATTTCTAAAAAACATAATCAAGCCACAAATTTACGAAAATTCGCTTGAGCCATAATCGTATTTGCTGTATTTGATTAGTCAAATCCTAAGAAAGAGCGGACAAAATCGGGAAAAATTCTTTCTTTATTCGCTCTTAAACGGTAGTACAATCATTAAGTGGTTTTGATTATTTACTCTAGTGTACTTCATCGAACTTGATATTTTTTTCACAAAATGAATACCTAATCCTCCGATTGCCCTATCCTCAAGATCAGACGTCGTATCTGCTTCGGCTATAGCAGTCGGGTCGAATGGTGTTCCATCGTCAACAATAGTAATACTTACCGTCTCTGCACTTTTGCTTACGCTTATAGTAACGTATATCGTATGCTCTCCGCTATCGGGAAAACCATGCGTTATCACATTCGTTAAAATTTCATCCAATGTCAAATCGGTTTGAAAAGCGGTTTTCATCGGTACGGAATGCTTATCCAAAAACTCTTCCACCTGTCCGTTTACTCTACTTATCTCGGGTTTTTTATTGATAAGCGAAAGCGATAAAGCAGGGTCGTCATTTACCTTGGCAACAGTGGGTTTCGTAACTTCGGATTTTGTATTAACGGGGATGCCTTTGCCATCATAACGTACCATTAGCATTGTTATATCATCAGATTGAGCTGCTCCTCGTACATATTTTTTAATATCGGCAAATACATCATGCATTTGCTCCTCGATAGGATTGGTTCGGTTTAATGTCCCCAAAAATTGTGCGAGTCGGTCATCGGAATAAAGCACATCGTCAATATCCATCGCTTCCGTTACACCATCGGTGTACAGATACAATGTATCGCCATTATTGAGTGTAAACTGCGAAGTCTGGAATTGCATTTCCTCCATAATTGCCATACCCATACCTTTTGTTTTGGGCAATACTTCCACCGCACCGTTTTTGCGAATGATATAGGGAAGATTATGTCCGCCATTACTGAAATGCACCTCGCCGGTTTGTTCATTAAGAATGCAGTAAAATACGGTTACAAAAAGAGTGGATACATTCTCTCTGCATAATAAATCATTAACCACTTCCAAAACTTCACCCGGAGTTCCGCCCAAAAGAGCTTGGCTTTTGAGCATCGTACGACTTACAGCCATAAATAAAGCGGCCGGCATACCTTTGCCCGAAACATCGGCAATAACAAATCCGACGCGCTTCTCATCAATACGGAAGAAATCATAAAAATCACCACCAACATCTTTCGCAGCAACCATCTCTGCCGAGAGGGAAAACTGAATGGGCTGATGTTCGAAAGTTTCACGCCAATTCGGCAAAATTGCATGCTGTATCTTTGCTGCTATTTCAAGGTCACGCTGTATTGAAGATAATTGTTTGCGCGTTAACTCGGCATATTCTTCAATTATATCGTTTTTCTGTTGCAAGTCGGAAAGGATTTTCGATTTGATAAAAGCAGCAACAACATGCTCTTTCAGATTATGAAGCAAACCGAGTAAGCGTGATTCAAAACCCTCCGTTTTTAAGCCGCCTTCAAAAACAACTACACCTTCCACCAGACCGTTTACGGGTACGGTCATTACGGCTATTGCCGTTGCGGAATTACCGATTTTTTCTCTTCCTAATGTATCATCATCGTCTTGAATGCCGGAATAAAAAACGTCTTCATATAATTCTTCGCATAACTCAAGATAACGTTCTTGTAAAATTCCGAATGG
>JALHLL010000028.1:14837-22645 GCA_022844575.1 bacterium | reverse complement strand
TGGAGGTGGTAGGCGCGGCAGGGATCGAACCTGCGACCCTCAGCTTAGAAGGCTGTTGCTCTATCCGACTGAGCTACGGGCGCATCTATGATACAGCTACAAAATTAACATCCTTTTCAGGGTTGACAATACTTTTGATGTAAAAAAGTTGTAATTAATTTTACATGTACAATGCGTTACAGTTGAAAAATTCATCAGTTTAAAGCCATAATTTTACTATGAAAGGATTGTAATGATAGAATAGTCCTAACAGTTTAAGGAGAAACTTGCTCGGGATATCTTGTGTAAGCATACTTTGTATTTATGGCGGCTTTGAGTTCTCGGATGTTATGAACAAATCCCGTGAATCTCAGATGCTTAAAGTTGCCTTTGTATTGGAAATAGTCAACAACTTCATGAGTTCCAACACCTCCTACGGTATAAACAATTATACAACTTGTATCACTTTTCAGAAGAAATTGTAACTTTCTGTAAAATTCCTGTTTGGGTTTTCCATTAATAATTATTCTACAGCAGGAGAGATTAATTCTATCACTATCCGAAGTATCACCTATCTTATAAGATTCTTTCTCCAATTTACTCATACTATCGATAACTGCCTGCGGAATTTCTTTTTTACTTTTCGAATAGTCATATTCATGATTGACTAAAAAATCGAATGCTTCATTCTTTATTTCGGGCTGTTTGTAATTATTTTTTCCATGATTATTCTCCGCTGTTCTTTTATTGCGATAATAATTAGTAGTTATATCAAATCCGATGTATGTTAAAAGAATAGTAAGAATAATGATAGATACAATTTTCATATTACTTTATGTCTAACTTCCTAACAAATAGAAGTAAGAAATTTTATTTAATGAGGCAGAAAGAAAAGTTGTCATTGACTTCCTCTCTACTTCGCCAAAATAGCAAACTCAGTTCTGCGGTTTAATGCTTTGCCTTCATCATTGGTATTATCGGCAATCGGTACACTTTCGCCATATCCCGTAGCGGTAATTCTTTCGGCGGCAAAGCCCCTTTTGGTTAATTCTTGTTTTACGGCATCGGCACGTTTTTGTGATAACTTTTTATTATACTCAAGGTCTTTGGTCTTATTTGTATTATCGGTATGTCCCCTTACCTCTATTTTCATATTAGGGAAGGCTTTCAATAAAGTGGAAATATTATCCAATGCAGGTTTTGACTCAGGTTTTACTACAGATTTATCGGTATCGAAATAGACATTGAGTAATGCAATCGAACCTATATCGGGTGTATTATCGTATGTAAATTCATTTGTAACGGGTTTGCCATTCGGCGGACATAACTTTAAGGTTACTTTATGCATACCGTAATCAGGGGGTGTATATTCGAGAACATAATAATTACGCAAACGACGATAAACATCATCAAAAGCATCATCAAATTCTTCTGTCCCGTAAATTCGTGTATATGAACCGCCCGTTGATGTCGCTATATCACGCAGATATGCTTCATTTATGCCATAACCGAAGTCAACGGCACAAACGGCTATACCGTTTCGTTTTGCAAAAGTAAGGACGGAGTCTTTCGATAATTTTGATGAATTGTCCGAACCGTCGGTAAATACTATAATTGCTTTTCTTTCATATCCCTTTGCATTTATCAATTCTTTTACGCCTGCGGCAATACCATCTGCAATGGCTGTATATCCGCCAAAACCCGTTAAGCCGTTTTTCTGCAAGCGTGTTAATAAATCGGGGCGCGAAGTGGTAAGAGATACTTCGGTTTTTGTTTTATCATCGTATTTAATAAGGGTAATTGCGTCTTCATCTTTTTTCTTGTTGATAATGAACTCTGCCGCCTGCTGAATTTTTAAGGCACGATCTTCACCCATCGAACCGCTATGATCCATTACAATAGCCAAAGCATGCGGCTCCGTATCGCGTATTGTTTTTTCAACTACTTTGAATTTCATGGGTCGTTTATTACCGTCAAATTCATCGCTCACTTCACACCAAACCGATGACCATTTTTTATCGGCGGCTCCGGCATAATATGTACCTAATGAATCAAGTATATGGGCATATACTCGCACTTTACTCGGCTCATTGGCATTTACCCTTGTTATATATGCTCCGCTTTGTGTTGTACTTTGCCCGAACGGTTGCGTTGAGCGAATAAACATGGGCTTATATCCCGTTGGTGCAGGTTTATCATTCGGATCGGAGCTTTCCTTATATGACCCCGTTTGATTGGTATTCGGCATACAGGATGCGAATACTAAACAAATACAAACGCCGATAAATTGACCGTAAAACTTGCTCATGTTCATTTTGTAAAGAGATATGGAATGAAAACACAATATTTTTGTGCTGAAATTACTATAAAAACTACAGTATGCCGCATAAAAGGATTCATTCGGTAAGAATTCCCTCACAGGAATCTTCCGACAAAACAACCGTGAACGAACAAAAGCAAAAGATTACACGGAAACGGCTTATTATATGGTCGCTCATCGGTTGTATTGTTCTTGTGTTTGTTTTGTTCAGCAGATTCGGTTTAATTACGAATATCTCATTACGGTCCGAAAGTCATGCGCTTGAAGATGAAGTGAAATCCCTTCGTTTGCATAATGATTCTCTTCGTAAGGTTATTCACAAACTCACAAAGGATACGCTTGAGATAGAAAGAATAGCCCGTGAACATTATGGGCTTATCAAATCCGGCGAAACCGTTTATATAGTTGAACAGAAATAAGTTCGTCTTATGCATATGTATATTTCGGATGCCAGTTGTTTACTCCTTCATCAAGCATTGTAAACATTTGCCAAACTCCGCAATACACATCACCGGGTCCGAAGAAATCCTTTCCTACGCGGTTAATGCTGCCATCATCATTCAAACGGAATGTTGAATATCCGGGCATTTCATACCATTTGTCTTCATGTTGTATTGTAAAGCCCATGTCTTTTCCGAATGTACTGCCTGATGTAGAAACCATTCTGAATTTCCATCCGCGCGAATCCGCAAACTCTTTTTGTACTTCGGGTGTATCGGGCGATGCTACGACAAAAGCTGCTCTATCGGCGAGCGGTAACGATAATCCGTTAAAGCCATCTGCCCATAATGTGCAGTAAGGACAACTTTTCCCCATATTATGCACAACAATCAAATCGCGTTTGCCGCCGAATAATTCTTTCAGAGAAATCGAACTTCCGTCCGAATTCTTCAATTCATAATCGTCAACGCTCATTTTTGCCGATTCTTTTAATAGCTGAGTGCGTTCTTCATGAAGTGCCGAAATTTGTTTCTCGATTTCAGCTAAACGTTCATCTTGGTTCATCATAAGGACTCCTTTATAATAATAAAATGTAAAAGTATAAAATAAGTTCTGTTTCTCAAGGACAAAAAACAGTCATTACATTCCTCATTTTACGCTCCATATATGTTGTAACGACATATCATAGAGCACTTATCATCGGTATCGAAATCGTCAATTCGTAAATTTGCACAAAACTATGTGATAAAAATTAAAAATCATCTCACTATGGAAGCCAAGTATAGAGTTTTACTGTATTATAAATTTGTCCCTATTGAAAACCACGAACAGTTAGCAGCCGAACACTTAAAGTTTTGCAAAGAAATCGGTGTTCTCGGTAGAATACTCATTGCTCCGGAAGGCATAAACGGTACACTTTCCGGTACCTTTGAGCAAACGGAAGCATATATGAATCACTTACGTTCTGATGAGCATTTTAAGGATATCGAGTTCAAAATAGATATAGTGGAGCAGCAACCTTTTCATAAAATCTTTGTTCGCCCCAAAGAGGAATTGGTAACGTTTCGGTTGGAGGATGATGTAAAGCCCTATGAAATGACCGGAAAACACCTGAGTCCCGAAGAGTTTTATACGGCATTGAAGGAGCAGGATGTGATTGTGATTGACGGGAGAACCGATTATGAATACGATATAGGGCATTTTCATAATGCAGTCCGACCGCCTTTAACCTCATTCCGTGAATTTCCCGATTGGATTCGTTCCGAGTTTGGTGATAAAAAGGATAAAAAGATACTGACTTATTGTACGGGTGGCATTCGTTGTGAAAAGTTGACCGCCTTTATGGTAAAAGAAGGTTTTATCGATGTGTATCAGTTGGATGGCGGCATAGTAAAGTATGGCAAAGATGATAAAGTAAAGGGCGCATTATGGGAGGGATTGTGTTATGTGTTTGATGAACGTATAACCGTTCCGATAAACCATACCGATGAAGGTAACATGATAGTAGGTAAATGTTACCATTGTAATGAACCATGCCAACGGTATATAAATTGTGCGAATATGAATTGTAATTTACAACATATATGTTGCGATAAATGCCTTGTGGAGCATAAACATACATGCTCGAAGGAATGCGAAAAATCCGAGCATAAGAAAAAGGAATATATGGAATTGTTGGAACGGATGGAGCAAGAACAGGTACAAACGGCATCCTGAACATGATAAGAAAAAAGGGAATATCTCAATGAAATATTCCCTTTTTTCTTTTGTAGCGGGGCTAGGACTTGAACCTAGAACCTTCGGGTTATGAGCCCGACGAGCTACCAATTGCTCCACCCCGCGATAATATTAAGTACAAAAGTACGGAATAAAACGGTAGGAAGGTTAAGAATTTTTGACATTGTTCTTTGAGCTACTTTTAGGGCTATAAGTAAAGTATTGATATACTGACCGATAGGGAGTATTAGCCCGATTAAAAAAAATTACCATTTCTTCACAGTGCCGAACACTTAAAATTTGTATTTTTGCGTCCCTTGACCTCTTTTTATGAAATACCGTATTCGGTATGTACAAGTAAAGGGTATGCCGTTGACAGTACGGCGCAGTTGTAAATTTTCAGTTCACGCTTTAGCAAGTAGTTGTTATGTCAGAAGAAAACACGATCACCGAAGGAATGCCGACCGAAAACACAGAGTCGGTAGAGCAAAACATTGTTGAAAACGCAGTATCGGCAGATGAGAGTGCATCTGTAGAATCATCGATAGCTGTAGAAACCGCACCCGTAGCAGAAACAGTTGCGGAGGAACCGGCTACCGTAGCAGAAACAGTTGCGGAAGCAGTAGTTACCGCAACGGAACCCGTTGAACCGATTATTGCCGATACGGCAGAAAGCCCGGTTGAATCAGCACCGGAAACGGTAACAACGGAAGCGGCAGCACCCACTCCGACACCGGAAGAGGCAGCTGCAGCCGAGGAGGCACGATTAGCCGCAAAGCGCGAGCGTGAACGCAAAAGAGCTGAAGAAAATGCACGTAGGCAGAAAGAACAAGAAGAGAGAGATGCCACATTTGCCGAACTTGAACAGATTAAGGCAAATGACGGTACTATTGTTGTTAATGTAGGCGAAAAAGTAAAAGGCGGTTACCGCGTAACATATAAAAATGTGAAATTGTTTTTACCATCATCACATTATTCCTTAAAAAGAGTAATGGAAAACGCTGAAGCGGATGAAGCAATCGGTAAAGATTTTACCGTTCATCTTATAGAAGCGAAAAAAGATGAGCAAAACAGAACAACTCTTGTCGTTTCTCGTAAACGTCTTCTTGAAGAAGAATTTTATGCCGTTATAAAAGCGGGTGATACCGTAACAGGAACAGTTTCTTCGATTTCAACATTCGGAGTATTTGTTGATTTGAGTGGTGGCGTGGAAGGTCTTATTCACATTTCGCGTTTATCGCAACAACGTGTGGAAGATGCGAACGGTTTGTATAAACGCGGTGATAAAATTGAAGCTAAAGTTATCTCGATAGATCGCGAAAAACATCGTATATCATTAAGCCGTCGTGAGTTTGAACCATCCCCATGGGAAGGTTTGACCGAAAAGTTTCCTGTTGGATTACGAGCAATGGGCAAAGTAAAAAGACTTGCAGAATTCGGTGCTTATGTAGCTCTTGCTCCAGGAATAGAAGGATTGTTACGCAGTTCCGAATTATCATGGGGAAGACGCATAGGACATCCTTCCGAAATTCTTACGGTAGGTCAGGATATCATGGTTCAGGTGCTCTCTACCGATGAAGCGAAAAAACGTTTGGCTCTTGGCTATAAACAAACACAACCGAATCCATGGGAATCCGTTGCGGAAAAATATCCTGTCGGTACGGAAGTAACGGTAACGCTTTCGCAAAGTACGCCTCGCGGTTTAGTAGTGCGTGTAAACGATGACTTGGAAGGTTTTATGCCACGTGGTCGTATGGGTGGTTTTGCAAACAAAACTACTTCTCTTGTACCCGGCGATGGTATAGAATCAGTTGTTATTGATATCAATGGAGAAAGCGAAACATTTATTCTTGCTCCTAAAGATACATCGTATGCCGATGGTGAAGCTCCTGCAGAGCGTAATAATGATCGTGGCAATCGTGAGCGTAATAATGATCGTGGGAATCGTGGCGGACGCAGTGATATGCGTGACCGTGAAGATGTGAAAATCGCGCCGGAATTACAGGGAAAACAGACTGTTAACTTGATGGATTTACTTTCCGAAGAAGAGCGCGAGCGCTTACGCGGATAATAAACGAATGTACTATGTACGAAGCCGATACTTAGATAAGTGTCGGCTTTTTTTTTTAGGTGTTTTGGTTGAGTTTGAATAGGAATACACACAAAACCAATTTGCAAAAAATGTACAGGAAAGTTCTTCGTATTTTGCACAAAAAATTAATATTATCGGATATGGAAAATAATGGCGGTGATTTATGAATAATATATTATTACAATATGAACAGGGAATAATAGGGTATCTACCGAAATTGGCTGTGGCAATTATTATTCTTATTCTCGGTTGGTGGTCGATAAAAATACTACTCCGTCTTTTTGAACGAACTATCGGAAAAAGAATACGCGACGAATCTTTACGACGATATTTTTTTAGTACATCCTCCGTATTGTTCCGTGTTTTACTACTATTTATAGTTGCATCTACAGCCGGTGTGGAAACGGCTTCTTTCCTTACAATTTTAGGAGCAGCAGGACTCGCCATAGGTTTGGCACTACAAGGCAGTTTGGCAAATATAGCCGGAGGTGTTTTGATTTTGGTATTTAAGCCGTTTCGTGTTGGAGAATATATTGAAACTGTTGCGGCGGCAGGGTTGGTTATTGATATACAAATGTTTCATACTGTTTTGCGTACAACGGATAATAAAATTATCGTATTGCCGAACGGACCTCTTGCGGGTAGTAATATTTCAAATTATACTCGTGAGCCGATTCGCAGGGTTGACTATACTTTTACCATTACTCACTCACATAATGCGGAGCACATTATACGTTTAATTAAACATGATTTGATAAACGATAAAAGGATAAATGAAGATAAACCGTTTTATTGTTCCGTAGGAAAAATATCCGAAACAAATATTGCCATTGATATACGTGTTTGGACGAATACGCAGAATACGGATGAAGTTTCATCGGCTCTCTATCAGAGTGCATACAATGCGATAAATGGGACATATAATGAAAATAGAGCGGAAACACCATAAGCCCCGCCGTATTATTGTAATTTTGTACTTCTTATTATACAGATATATACATGAAATTCACACTTGCCAAACAATCTGCAGACGAATCCGGAAAAACGACTGACTTTTTATCGAAGTTAAATCCTGTTCAGCGAGAAGCGGCTGAAACTACGGAGGGAGCGGTACTCATTATTGCGGGTGCAGGCAGTGGTAAAACTCGTGTACTTACTTTCCGTATCGCTTATTTATTACATAAAGGGATTCCGCCTTATGCTATCTTGGCTCTGACTTTCACTAATAAAGCGGCTGCGGAAATGAAATCGCGAATTGCA
>JALHLL010000028.1:0-14827 GCA_022844575.1 bacterium | reverse complement strand
TGCAGGTATTGTAAACAGTGACTTGGCAAAAAAAGTATGGGCAGGTACATTTCATGCGATTTTTGCGAGAATTTTACGTGCGGAAGCTGAAAAGTTGGGATATACATCCGCTTTTTCGATTTATGATACGGATGATTCTTTAAGTGTAATACGTGCATCTATGAATAGTTTGGGTGTTTCGCAACAACAGATTACTGCGCAAACGATAAGGGGCAAAATTTCGCAGGCAAAAAATCAGATGATAGGTTGGCAGGCATATTCAGCTGAAGCGGGGAATTTATCGGAACGGCTTGCGGCAAAGGTATATCAGGATTATGAACAACGCCTGCGTGCCAATAATGCTATGGATTTTGATGATATTTTATTGTCAATGATACATTTATTGCAATTATTTCCCGATATACGGGAAAAATACAATGAACGTTTTCGGTATGTAATGGTGGATGAGTATCAGGACACAAACCGAGCACAATATCTTGCTATAAAATTATTAACGGAAAAACATAAGAATATATGCGTTGTCGGCGATGATGCTCAAAGCATATACCGTTGGCGCGGTGCGGATATTAGAAATATTCTTGAATTTCAGAATGATTATCCGAATGTAAAAACAATACGTTTGGAGCAAAATTATCGTTCAACAAAAACAATTCTCGATGCGGCAAACAGTGTTATTAAAAATAATCGTAAGCAGTTACAAAAAACAATTTGGACGCAAAACGATACGGGTGAAAAAATTACCGTAATGCCTGCGGAGACGGAAAGAGATGAAGCTGATTATATTATTTCCTCCATTCATTCGGAAATAGATAAAAATTTCTACGAAAAAAAGGATTTTGCCGTTCTCTACAGAACAAATGCACAATCACAACCCTTGGAGGAATCATTAAGAAGAGCGGGCTTGTCATATGTAATTATCGGTGGAATGTCTTTTTATAAAAGAAAAGAAGTAAAAGATACGATGGCTTATTTACGGCTTTTAATTAATACGCTCGATAATGAAAGTACGCAAAGAATATTAAATGTTCCGGCTCGCGGAATAGGCGATACATCGCTAAAAAAAATAGAAGAATTTGCAACTGCTAACGGTTTTTCATTATACGAAGCATTAAAAAAAGCGGATGATATTGAGACAGTACAAAGTCGTACAAAAAAAGCTGCCGAAGGATTTACTACTTTCATAGAACGTTTCCGTGAATTGGTGGGCGGTATGCCGATAACCGAACTTGTTACCTCGTATTTGGAGGCAAGCGGTATGTTACGGCAATACAGGGAAGAAGGAACGGAAGAAGCGGAAGACCGTTTGCGAAATATAGAACAAATTATTGCTAATATAGCCGAATATGCGGAAGAGGAAGAAGAGCCGACTTTAGAGGGTTTTCTTCAACAATCATCTCTTATGACTGATGCCGACGACAAAGATACTTCGCAAGATAAAATAACATTAATGACTTTGCATGCAGCGAAAGGGCTTGAATTTCCGATCGTGTATATAGCCGGAATGGAACAAGGGCTTTTTCCGCTTGGTAAAGCTATGAATGATCCCGAAGAGGAAGAAGAAGAACGGCGTTTACTCTATGTAGGTATTACGAGAGCGGAAAAGAAACTGTATTTAAGTTATGCCTCGCGTCGTTATAAATTCGGTCAATTGGAATATTCCTTACCCTCCCGATTTATGGGCGAGATTCAGGAAGATTTGTTGGAAGCGCGCGGTGGTATGGCATTACGTTCTTATAAAAAGGTATCGTTTACTACCGCCGAGAATTTGAGCCAAGGTGCAAATTCTACTCCCAAAACTTTTTCATCAAACCGTACTATACAGAATAGACAAAACGAGAATAAGCCGGCACCTGTATTTGATGATATTCCACGTGAAGAATATCATTCACAAATACCGGTGGAAAATAAACCGTTTCGTGTTGGAGCAAGGGTTAAACACCCTACTTTCGGCATAGGAACAGTAAGAGGATTGTCCGGGAACGGTAAAGATCGTCAAGCGACGGTTTCATTTTCATCGGTAGGTGTGAAAAAGTTATTACTCGAATATGCGAAACTTGAGGTTATAGAATAATAACTGAACTTTAACGTATTGAGTTGAGTATGTCTGTAAAAACATCGTTAATACCGTTAAAGGCACTTTGTGCAACACGCTTACGGATATTCTCCGTAAAATTAACCGTGGAGCGTAAAGTATAGTATCGGTCAACACCTTCACAAATGGCATCAGTAGAATCGGGCTCGACTATAATTCCCGTTTTATTGTTATCAACATATTCTTCCAAGCCACCTACTTTTGTGACGACAGCCGGCACTCCGAAACTATATGCCACATTTAATATGCCGCTTTGTGTAGCACTTCTGTAGGGTTGTACAACAATGTCGGCTGCGGCAAAATATTTACCTACTTCTTCATTCGGTATAAATTTATTAACAAATACTATATCCGACTCCATACCCTTTTCACGAGCGATGGAGATATATTCTTCAGGATTATCGTAAAATTCACCGACAACGAGCAATTTCGCCGTAGGATGTTTCTGTTTAATGGAAGGAAAAGTATGTAGTAAAATATCAAGTCCTTTATATTTACGTACATATCCGAAAAATAACATTACTTTATCATCAGCCGAAAAACCGAGCGCGGCACGTTCTTCCGCTTGATTGAATTGCTGCCCTAATGAATAATCGAACATTGGTAATTCATTACGAAAAACACTTCTTCCATTCGAGAGTATTTTCAAATCCTGCTCCACTTTACCCGATAAAGCCAAAAAGAAATCAGCGTGAAATAATCCGAGTTTTGTAAGAAACATATCGGCGGCACGTGCTTCATGGGAAATAAAATTTTCCGTTATCCATAACATTTTTCCCTGATATTGTTTTCTTATAAGTGCCGAAATTCCTCTGTGACATGGACCAAAAAAAGGATTCCACCAATCGAAACATACTAAATCGGCATTCAGTTCCTTTATTCTTTGTGCTGTTTTCCACCAAGAGAGAGGGTTCATCGAGTTAATGAGCCGTTCGCTTTCGGGTGCTTTTATCGGTTTGGTACTCGTATCGAATTGTGTTTGACCCGGAAACAAAAAATTCGGGTATAGCAATGAATAATTGATAAGCGTTACATCAAAGCGTTGTTTAAGAGATTCCACCAAGTACTGAATGAACATAGCGTTTCCGCCCCGATATGGATAAGCAGGGCCTAACAGAACGATTTTTTTACGTGATGACATTATGAGAAAAGTTTGTAAGCAACAATAAGTGCAAAGATGCACATTGTTTTGTAAAAGAGTATATGCCTTCTTAATGTTACGGTAACGAAAAAGATTGCGGATAAGTTTTTTTTGAACCTGTTTTGCCCGACCGAAACAAATACCATAAATTGCCTTTGAAAAAAGAGCGAATAAAGCAACTTTGGGTTAACGGAGGACATTTACCGCATGAAGAAAGCAGTGATAATGGCGGGTGGTTTCGGAACACGTTTGCGTCCGCTTACAATGAGCATACCGAAGCCGATGGTACCGTTAATGAATATTCCCATGATGGGACATATTGTTAATCTTCTCACCTCGCATAACATAGTTGATATCGTAACGTTATTATATTATCAGCCGGAAATTGTAACATCGTATTTCGGTGATGGAAGTAAGTTTGGCGTTTCGATGCAATATGTTCTCGCAGCCGCCGATTACGGTACTGCCGGAGCTGTACGAAACGGGGCGGAACATCTTGGCGAACGATTTATCATTATTAGTGGTGATGTACTTACGGATTTTGACCTTACTGCCGCGCTTGATTTCCATATACAACGCGGATCGATGGCTACCCTTCTGCTTACACGCCATCCTAATCCTCTTCAGTTCGGTATTGTAATGACCGATGAGCATGGCAAGATTACGCGCTTTCTCGAAAAGCCCTCATGGGGCGAGGTTTTTTCCGATACGATCAATACCGGAATTTATATTCTTGAGCCCGAGGTACTCGACCTGATACCGTATCAGAAAGATTTCGATTTCAGCAAAGACCTGTTTCCCCTAATGTTACGTAAAAATCTTCCTTTATACGGTTATGTTACCGATGGATATTGGCGTGACATTGGCAATTTGAATGAATATCAGATTGCTTGTATGGATGTATTGGAGGGAAAGGTTAAAGTTTCTATGCCCGGTGAGAAATGTGATAGTGCCTTTGTTGGTAAAAAGGTACAGCTATCACCATCGGCGCATTTATCCGGTACTGTTCTTATCGGGGATAACTCGATAATCGGTGATGGTGCTCATTTGCATAATGTGGTTCTTGGTAATAATGTAAGCATAGGTTCCGGCACAAAGCTTTCTGGAGCCATCATTTGGAATGATGTAACTATTGGCTCAAGAGCATCGGTAACGAGTGATGTAATTTGCGATAAAACGAAAATAGGCAATGAAGTAACGATAGCGGAAAATGTATTTATAGCCGAAGGTTGTAATATTGGCGACGGTGCACAACTGATGTCGAATATAAAACTATGGCCCCATAAAACTGTAGAAGGAGGTGCAATGCTTAATCGTTCGCTTGTTCAGGAGGAAAAGTGGTTACGCGAATTGTTTACCGATGCCCGAATTACGGGTCTTTCCAATATTGAAGTAAACCCCGAATTCGCCGCCAAGTTAGGTGCTGCAATCGGTAATGCTCTCGGTTCAGGTTCTGCTGTTGTAGGCAGTCGCGATGCAGATAATGCCTCGCGTATGACTCATCGTGCGATAATGTCGGGATTGATGTCTGCAGGATTAAGTGTAAACGATTTGCAACTCACCTCTATTCCGCAAACAAGGCAGGAATTACGGAACGGTAAGGCGGCGGCCGGCTTTCATGTACGTCGTTCCATACGACAGCCGAATAAAACGGATATTATTCTTTTTAGTAGCGATGGACGTGATTTTCCTACGGCAAAAGCCAAAACTATAGAACGATTTTTCTTCGGGGAGGATATTAAACGTGTTGATTTCTCCAAAGTAGGTACAATTCGTTTTCCCGAACGTTCGAGTGAAGGATATTTGAACAGATTTCTTGATGTATTGAATGTGGATGTAATCCGCAATCACCATTTCAGAACAATGATAGATTATTCGCATGGACTTGCCTCAACGGTGTTTCCGCAAATACTCGGTCAATTAAATTGTTCTGTTGTGGCATTGAACAGTTATATAGACCCCGAACGCTCTTTTTCCGATACGATGACGGATATGGAAGCGGAAGAGGGTTCGACCGTTATGCGCTCGCTTGGATATGAAGTAGGTTTTAAAATAGATGCAGCTGCCGAGCGTATAGCCATAGTTGATGGTCAGGGCAGGTGGTATTCGCCACAGCGACTTTTAAGTATTGTTGTAAAACTGTTTCTGGAACAACATAAGGAAACTAAACAAACGATTGCCGTACCGGTGCAAACAAGTACGGAAGTGGATATTATAGCAGCACAATACGATGCCGATGTTATCAGAATAAAGAACACACATTCGGCTATGATAGAGGCAACTCAGAATAAAGATATTAGTTTTGTAGGCGATCCACGCGGTCGGCTTATCTTTACGGAGTTCTTATTTGCTTCGGATGCCATGTTCTCCATTGCTAAAATATTGGAGATGACGGCTAAAACTGGGCTGAATATTATGGAACTTGAGAGAACATTACCGCGTAGAATTGTAATACAACGTAATGTGCCGTGTCCATGGGAGAAAAAAGGAACGGTAATGCGCAAGGCAATGGAGTTTTCCGAAGCTATGGATAGACAACTGATAGATGGTGTAAAGGTGTTTCAGGGCAGTAATTCGGTATTATTATTACCCGATAAGGAACTCGCTTCGTTTTTTGTTATTGCCGAAAGCGATAATGAGGAAGAAGTACACAATCTTGCAACAGAGTATTCTGCCAAAGTGCAGGAATGGAGTGAACAGTAAAATAGGTTATCGATACTAATGAAAATCACCGATATATTATTAAAGGAATGTGTGATACTGCATAGTAATGCACATAACAAAGATGCGATACTGAATGAATTGCTTGAAGCTCTTGGTCATACCAAAACCGTACTCAATAAGGATGAAGTAAAAAAAGCGGTACTTGAGCGAGAGACTATTATGTCAACGGGAATTGGTAATGAGTTTGCCTTACCTCATGGCAAAACAAATGCCGTTACCGATACAATCGGAGCATTAGCTACTCTCGAACACCCGATTGATTTTGACTCCTTAGATAATAGACCCGTTAATGTCGTGTTTATGCTTATAGGCAGAGAAAATGCTGTTGGCGTTCATCTGCGGCTTTTAAGCAGAATATCTCGTATGATGAATGATGATACATTCAGGAAACATATAATGGATGCTGCAACGCCTGCCGAAGTTATCTTATTATTCGATCATCAGGAAGGCGAGATGATATGAATATACTGCACCCTACATTAAATTTATCGAAAGTACCTCGTACCTTTACTCTGTTTTTTGTAATTTTGATCAATGTCGGTATGTGAAGTTATACTATAACTTTGCCGACCGATAACGGGTGATATGTAATTGAGCGTGTGCGATTATTGAACAAACTAACCCGCATCTCTTTAGTATTGTAGCGAATGGCTTTTGCGGATTTTTCAATAGTCGACAAATATTTTACCATCATCATTCTCATAATCAGCATAGCTTTGTATAAGAAGTACCCACCTTTTAAGTATATCGAATACATAAGAAGGTTGAGTTGATTCTTATTAACGATTATCCGGTATTATTTTTTTACGGTGATTTCTATTATGTAAAGAGAATAATACTATCAGGTAATTTGTACTTATGTATTTTTGTGTGCTGTGGAAAGCAAATCATAATTTTTAATATGCAGGTGTTGTTATGTCTCACTTTCGTTCCTTATTGTGCCGAATAGGCGCTTACGGTGTACTACTTCTATTTTCTTACACCCTATCTGCCCAGAGTATTCCGCAGCAGATGTCATATCAAGGTGTAATCCGTCAGGATGATAAAGTTCCGCCCGATGGTAATTATCAGATGACATTTACCATTTATTCTTCCGTTACGGGTTCACAGCCCATATGGTCGGAAACCCAAATGGTACAATTACGCGGCGGTTTATTTAATGTATATCTCGGCGAGGTAAAAGCATTACCTTCACCTATGCCCCCTAATGCTTGGGTGGGTATGCGCCTTGGTAATGATGAAGAATTTAGCCGCACAAAACTTACAAGCGTTCCATTTGCTCTTTCGGCAGAAACAGCACAAGCGTTGGCACCCGATGCCAAAGGGGCGGTATTATCTTTAAACGGGCAACAGGGGGCACTGGAATTACGGGGCAATAACGGGCTTACCGTAAATTCCGATAATGGTGTTCTTACAATAGGAATGAGTACCGAAAGAAAAGCCGAAGAAGCCCTTACACTTACCGAATGGTTATTAGCCGGCAATACGAATGCTTCGGCAACAAGTTGGTTGGGAACCTCCAATAACTTTCCTTTAGTGATAAAAACAAACAATACCGAAAGAATGCGTATCCTTTCGACAGGTAACGGTAATGTCGGTATTGGTGAAAGTAATCCCGGTTCACGTCTTACGGTGGCTAGAACACTCCACCTGACAAATACTGGGGGAACACCGGAATTTCGCATATCGGCACCCTCAGGAGTTAATGGTACAACTTTTAAAACAACAAATCAGTCATCAAACATTACGTACACTCTTCCGCCGAATGATGGAAACGACGGGGATATACTTATGACTGACGGTACCGGAGAACTTGTTTGGAGTGCATCAGGATGGGGTACGAGTGGTAACTCAGATATAAGTTCCACAAAATTTTTAGGTACAACCAATTCACAGCCCCTTATTATTAAAACGAATAATATAGAACGATTCCGTGTTACAAGCGGTGGTGCGATGGGTATCAATGAAGATAATCCTTCACAAAAATTAGAAGTAGCCGGTAATATTCTTGTTAAACAGGATGGCTCCGGTACGGGAGAATTACGCATTCAGGAATCGGGTGGCGGTACGGGAAATAACTATGTAGGTTTCAAAGCACCGAACTTACCTACGAATATTACTTATACATTACCGAATATTGCACCTTCGGCAGACCAGGTACTTACAAGCAGTGCACTTGGCGTATTAAGTTGGACAACACCTACAGGTGCTACCGGCGGCGCCGGTGGTGATTTAGCAGGAACATATCCGAATCCGCAGATTGCTGCAGGAGTGATTGTGGATGCCGATATTAGCGGTGCTGCAAATATCGCTTATGGAAAATTGAACCTTACAGGTGCTATCGTAAATTCAGATATTAGCAACTCGGCAAATATTGATTATAGTAAATTGGATTTAACAGGTAATATCGTTGACGCCGATATCAGTGGCACAGCAGCCATAGCATACAGTAAATTGGACTTAGCAGGTAATATCGTAGATGCGGACATTAGTGGCACAGCTGCTATTGCGTATAGTAAATTAGACCTTACAGGAGCAATAGTAAACGCAGATGTAAGTGGCACGGCGGCTATTGCCTACAGTAAGTTGGATTTGACAGACGGCATCGTAAATGCCGATATAAATACAGCAGCTGCTATTGCTTATAGTAAATTAGACCTTGCCGGAAGTATAGTTGATGCCGATATTAGCGGTACAGCTGCTATTGCCTACAGTAAATTGGACTTAGCAGGCAATATCGTTGATGCCGATATTAGTGGCACAGCAGCCATAGCGTACAGTAAATTGGACTTAGTAGGAAATATCGTTAATGCCGATATTAGTGGCACA
Organism: bacterium; assembly: GCA_022844575.1. Classification (GTDB taxonomy): domain Bacteria; phylum Bacteroidota; class Ignavibacteria; order Kapaibacteriales; family UBA961; genus UBA2353. The sequence continues at coordinate 6,041 of JALHLL010000028.1, read as the reverse complement.
GCAGCCATAGCGTACAGTAAATTGGATTTGGCAGACGGCATAGTAAATGCTGATATAAATAGTGCAGCAGCCATTGCTTATAGTAAGTTAGACCTTGCCGGAAGCATTGTTGATGCCGATATTAGCGGTACTGCCGCTATTGCTTATAGCAAGTTAGACTTAGCAGGTAGTATTGTTAATGCGGATATTAGCGGTACCGCCGCTATTGCTTATAGCAAGTTAGATTTAGCAGGTAGTATTGTGAATGCTGATGTAAGCGGCACTGCAGCTATAGCGTACAGTAAATTGGATTTGGCAGACGGCATAGTAAATGCCGATATCAATACCGCCGCCGCTATTGCTTATAGCAAGTTAGATTTAGCTGGTAATATCGTTAATGCGGATATTAGCGGTACCGCCGCTATTGCTTATAGCAAGTTAGACTTAGCAGGTAGTATTGTTAATGCGGATATTAGTGGAACCGCAGCTATAGCATACAGTAAATTGGACTTAGCAGGTAATATCGTAGATGCGGACATTAGTGGAACCGCAGCTATAGCATACAGTAAATTGAATTTAGCTAACAGCATCGTAAGCGGTGATATAGTTGACGGTACAATTACGAATGCAGACATTGTGGCCGCCGCGGGAATACCATATTCTAAATTATCGCTTACAAATAGTATTCAGAACGGGGATATCGTTGCCAATGCGATAACAACATCGAAAGTAGCGAATGGCACTGTAACGACATCGAAAATGGCTGATAGTGCTATATCGGGCTTAAAATTGTTAACAAAAGCGGTACAGACGGGTCACATTAATGATAATGCAGTAACGACGATAAAAATTGCCGATGGTACAGTAGTAAATGCTGATGTGAGTAATTCGGCAGCTATTGCCTATAGTAAATTGGACTTAGCGGGCAATATCGTTAATGCCGATATTAGTGGCGTTGCCGCTATTGCATATAGTAAATTGGATTTGGCAGGAAATATTGTTAATGCAGATATTAGTGGCACTGCCGCTATTGCCTATAGTAAATTGGACTTAGCGGGCAATATTGTTAATGCGGATATTAGCGGCACTGCCGCTATTGCCTATAGTAAATTGAATTTAGCCAACAGCATCGTAAGCGGTGATATAGTTGACGGTACAATTACGAATGCAGATATTAATAACTCTGCTGCTATTGCTTATTCTAAATTATCCCTTACAAATAGTATTCAAAACAGCGATATTGTTGCGAATGCCATAACAACATCGAAAGTAGCGAATGGAACGGTAACAACAAGCAAAATGGCAGATAGTGCCATATCGGGCTTAAAATTGTTAACAAAAGCAGTACAAACAGGTCACATTAATGATAATGCAGTAACGACGATAAAAATTGCCAATAACTCTGTTAGCGGTGCTAAAATTGCCATGGGTTCCGATGCAACGGGCGATCTTATGTATTACGACGGTACTGACTATGTCCGTCTTCCTATTGGCTCCGCTTCAGATGTTCTGACCGTTACCGGTGGTGTGCCGACCTGGGCAGCCGGCGGCGGTGGCGGTGGCTCGCCAACAGGCGCAGCAGGTGGTGATTTATCCGGTACTTATCCTAATCCTGACATTGCTGCCGGTGTAATTGTCAATGCCGACATTAATGCTTCAGCAGCCATAGCGTACAGCAAATTGAACTTGACTAACAGCATTGTTTCAGGCGATATTGCAGCAGGTACGATAGATAATAGTGATATTAGTGGTACCGCCGCTATTGCGTATAGTAAGTTGAACATAACAAATAGTATTGTTGCGGGCGATATTACCAGTAATGCCGTAACAACTGCGAAAATTGCCGATAATAATGTGACAGGTGCTAAAATTGCAATGGGTTCTGATGCAACCGGTGATATTATGTATTATAATGGCACGGACTATACACGCAGGGCAATCGGTTCGGCTGGTAATGTACTTACCGTAAGCGGTGGTGTACCGACATGGGCAGCACCAAGTGGCGGTGGTGGTACTGTTGATCTGTTAGCAACAAAAACGTCTTCACAAACGCTCCCTATTGGTGGTAATAGTGTCACCCCTGATGATTTGACATTTAACACTACTGTCACTTCCCCATCATTAGGTGGTTCATTCAATGGGACAACATATACTGTTGGTGCTACAGGACTTTATATGATAATGGTTAATGCTATACAAACAAGTGCCAGTATCGCAGGTATTGCTCCGCAAGTTTTAGTAAATGGCAGTACAGCTGTATATGGCGTAGCTACGCAACTCGGAAATTTACCTACCGGTACATTTGGCAGAGGAAGTTTGGTTACAATATTATCATTAACGTCCGGAGACGCTGTGACAATTAAATGTGCCAATGCAAGCACTTCCGCTACTGTCCCTATCAGTACCGATGGTACGACACGTATTACGATAATTAAATTTTAAAATGTAATTTATACTTAGGGTATATGGAGCGGTTAAAAGATACGGTTATCCGCCCATAATTTCTATTCGCGGAGCCATTTTAACATCATGGGGAACTCAGGTTCTCCGTGATGTTTTGTTTTACGGGGTTCATAACAGAGTCCTATGTATTGCAACATCGGTACACCTATATATCTGCCATTCTGAAAATTTTCTATAAGATATTGCCCGCCACCTTTATAGCCATTATCGTGGAAAACAATAGAGGGGTCTAAACCAAGATGAATACATGCGGCATAAGACCATGGGATTGCCATTAATTCACCCGATAATTCCATATCACGTTTAGGGTCAATTGTGCCTTCCATTGCCAAACGTTCGTCGGGCGGAACAACTGCTATATGTCCTGCTTCATGGAGAATATCACCGGGATATAAAAGAGTTTCCATATCTATAATTAAAGAACCCCTGTCTATTTTAATTCCGGGCAATACGATACCCTCATCGCATGGAGCAAAAGTAATGGGTATTCCTATGGATTGTAAAAATTCGATTATTGTATGAACGGTTTTTATTTCATTATCAGTGAGCATATAAATTAGTATGATTATTATGAAGTAATATCATGGTTCATTATTTCTTGTTCTAATTGCAATGCCATTTGTAATGCTGTTTCATTGCCCAATTCCCGTAAATGGATTATCATATTTTTTTTCGTGACAATGTCATATTCGTTTTTTTTCTGTTCTACGATTTTTTTGGTGATTATATCCGGATTCTCAAATTGATTCCGAACCCATTCATTCACCTCTCCATCAATGACCAAATGGATTCTATCAGAATCGCCATTATTCACAACACTATGCTTTAGCGAAAAATTAAGATACCAACATTCTCCTTTTTGCATCGGTATCCGTTCCCCCTCCAAACGAAAATCTACATCATCATTGGTAAAAATCGGCACATGTAATCGAACGGTACCTTCCTCATACGAAAGTTCATAGTCTGTATGTTCTTTAATCATAGCACCTGCCGTTAATTTCATAAGTCGAGCAGATTCGATTGGAAATTGAAAAAAAGACAAAAGCTTTTGTAATGCGGGTGAATTATTGAGAAAATCGGTTGGTTTGTATTCCGGTTTATCGGAAATTGTGTGGTGATGAGCAATAATGGTGTTATTACCCCCAAGCGAAATAATGGGAATTACGCTCCATTCGCCCATATAATTACCGGTATTATAGTGTTCTTTCCAATAAGATACAGACATTGATTCAATTTCGGGAATAATATCATCAAGTTCAAATGTGAATGGAAATTGTAGATAATGGATCATAAAAAACTTTTTAGGTAATGAGCAGGAATACGTACAACATTAATCTATCTGACAAAAATACGAGAGCGAATCGAATTTATACAAGGATTATTCTCAGTTACATAGTATTTGCTTATTTCGATGAGGATGATAATGAATGATGTGTTTGTATAAATGGATAAAGAAAAAGTAATCATATAATGTATTCATTATCCTTCTGTTTTTTTGTAATTTGCGGCTAAGAAATTATGGCGTTTATGTCGGAGCATAGAGCGCGCTTTTTTGTTCATTATTCTTTTTTAATAAGATGGAAGTTCCAAGTACAACGTATGTTCTTGATCAATTTAAACCTCTTGTCGGTGAAAATTTCAAAACAACTTTACCATCAGGTGAAAGTATTGAGTTATCCTTGTTTGAAGCCGAAGCGCTGCAATTACATAAAAGAGATGGCAGATTACGTGCAACGAATTCGAGCATTCGCAAAGATCCCTTTACTTTGACCTTTTTGTATGATGTTCTAATACCGCAAGGTTTATATACATTATCTCACGAGACATTCGGTGATGCAGTAATATTCCTTGTTCCTATTGGTCCATTTGAGGATGGCTGGGGACATGAGGCGGTATTTAACTAATGTGTATTTTTTTGAGTGTATGAATCCTTGTTCATACACTCAAAAAGGTGTTTCTTTGTTCGGATGTATTTATGAGTTATTTAGCTCTTTCCATAAATTTATGTGTACCTAAGTCCTCCGTTGTAACAAAACCGTATTTACTGTAGATATGTTCCAAATGGGGTTTTGTTTTTTCGAAATAGAGCGTAGCTTTCATGCTCTTATCATCAAGTTCTTTCCGTATCCATTCCATTACAATACCTCCGATACCTTTTTTTCTATACTCGGGTACAATTATTATATCAACACAGTGCATATTCTCCGGAGTTCTGTGTAGTACAAGGCGGCCAATATCAATATTATCATATACTAAAATATCATAGTCCAGATTATCATAATTCGTATCAAAGTGCAGTTGCTGTGCATTATACTGTTGAGTAAAAAAGGTAATCCTTTCTTCATCATTCCGCCATTCTATAAGTGAAAATTCTTCTTCACGGGAGGATTCGTATAGAGTAATGAGAAAATTAAAATCCGTATCCTGTTTAGGTCTGAGGGTAAGTAGTTCGGGGTTTATCATCTTGTATAGCATTTGTTCTCTATCATCACGAAAATACACATCTTCAGTTTTTTGATATACCAAGGTTTATTCAAAAATAAAGTGTACATGGTTATACCATGTACACTTTATTAGCAGTAACAATTAATTTCTTGAAGGAAAGATTCCGTATAAAGCAATACAGAAATTAATGGTTAAATATGGTTGCATGTTATTATGAGGTTGGCTACCTCCGGCTATTCCCACCATTTGTGGATTCATTGTAACATCTGGGCTCGTTTTGTAAAACAGAGCACCTACAGACGTGTCTGTTCCCGGAAAATTACCACTCGGGTTTTCCTGCCCACCAGCCGTGCTTGCATTTGCTATGTGATTATGTGACGGCATATTGGAAGAAAGCAAGGTTACATTCTCCGAACCTATTGCCTCACCAATAAGGTAGCTTTGTAGTCCGGGTCCTTGTCCCTGATGCACACTCACGCGACTACGGAGGTCGGGTATGGCAAAGGTTGTTGAACCATTACCCCCATAGGTTGTACCTAATAATGAAAATAATGCACTATTCTGTGCTATGCCTATAAGTCGTCCATCGCAAAAGGCGTAATTTCTTGGTGCAAAGTTAAACCCCGCCATAATTATCTGACCAATATATGGTTCTGCCATATTATTCTCCTGAGATATATAAAGATTAGAAAAAATTAGGAATATTAATTACGAGAAGGGAAAATACCCTGTAGAGCAATACAATAATTGATAGTTAATAATGGCTGCAAATTATTATGCGGAAAACCTGCACCGGCAGGTTGTATCATTGCCGTAGCCATTGTAGTATTTGCTGTCTGCGAATATGCTGTTGCACCTTGTCCACTAACTTCGTTTGCAGGAAACGCACCACTCGGGTTGGCTGTGCCATTTCCGCCATTTTCCGCATTAACTAAATGCGTGTGTGTAGGAATTTGGTCTATTGTGAGTGTTACTGCTTCAGTACCACTGCTTTGTCCCATTGTGTATAATGGTAAGCCGGGTCCTTGCCCCCAGTGTAGTGGGGTGCGTCCGCGCAAGTCAGGTAAATTAAAAGAAGTAGTCCCGTTCCCGCCGAAGGTTGTTCCTAATAGGGAATAGAGAGCAGAATTTTGTGATATAGCCATTTGTTGCCC
>JALHLL010000027.1:4263-23395 GCA_022844575.1 bacterium | reverse complement strand
GACCGTAATTCTCAAAGTCATCATTATCGCCGGCAACATCGTCTGTAGGAAACCGTACAGGGCTGTTCGGCGAGAGCGGAAAGTCCGCATATTCCTTCGCATATCCTTCCAAAGTGATTTTTATATCTTCGGCAGCCGCCCATTGCCACCCTATTATATAATGGTCGGCACGGGGCGGCGGTAACGATGTATTAAATTCGGATTGCGCCAACAAAAATGCGGGCAACGATTGATGTACCCTGCCGGCCGTTATATAGAGTGTATGATTATCCGTGGGAAATACTTTTAATGATATTCTCGGCTCGGCATATACCTTGTCATTATGAGAAAAATATGCAATCCTTGTTCCTGCGCTCAATAAAATCTCGCTTATGGGTTTCCAATTACATGTTCCATATACGCTCCCAAAGGTTTGGGTAAATGTAGGCAGTGACTCTCCCTGCTGAATTTGAGGACTTTCACCTCCTATATTATACCATTGCCATTCTGTTCCGCCATCAATGGATATTTTCTCCGATGAATGCCATGTGGTAAGATTACGCAAGGTTGCAAATTTCTCCAGATAGGAAAAAGCCGTCGTTATCTTATCCGATGAGGTTTGACGCCACTCCCTCGAAGCATCAATAAGGGCATATGAAAAAGAGGTGTTTGAATATACCTTTTCGCTCCATAGTGCTTTCCAATTCGTTCCGAGTGTATTCGTATGAAATTGCTCCCAGCCATAACTTCCTTCATCGGTATCCAATGCGCCTTCTCGTGTGCGCCTAAATTCACTTATGCCATACATATTGAGTAAGGATATACTATGATTATCGCTTATATTCCACGATAGTTTACCTTGCGCATCGCCAAAACGGGGAGCACCGTTAAAGTTCAACCATCCTGCAATAAGGTCAAGATAACTTCTTTTGGCGGAAATCATAAAGGAGGCATCTTTACCTATCGGTCCCTCTAACTGTCCGCCAAAACCCGTCATATTAAAATCAAGCTGTGCATCGTATTGTTCCCTGTTGCCATCTCTTAAACTAATATCCACAACGGATGAAAGCCGATTGCCGAATTGCGGAGCAAAACCTCCGGCAATAAGCGATACATTACGGACAAAATCAATATTAAGGATGGATATATTACCGCCCGAAGCTCCCATTTGCGGAAAATGGTTAATATTGGGTGTAAACATATTATCGAGATAATATCCGTTTTCAAAAGGTGCACCGCCCCTTACTATCAGGTCATTACCATTATCATCCAACTGTACTGCCGAGGGTATCATTACCAAAGCGCGGTTAATATCTCCGGCAGTACCCGGCGAACGCCGCAATTCTTCAAAACTCATCTCGGTTGTACTTATATCTTGTGTACGGAAATAGCCGGATGAAACCACCACTTCATCGGTACTTAATGCCGTTTCTTCAAGTTCATTATCCGATATCGTGGTTCTACCTGACCGAATGATAATATCGGGTATTGTTTGCGATATGAATCCTATCATCGAAATACGTATCGTATATGCCCCTACAGGTAGGGAAGCAATCGTAAACTCGCCTCTTTTATTCGTGTATGCACCTTTTTTTGTACCTAATACTGCAACGCTTGCGCCGGAAATGGGTTGTTTGTTTATGCGGTGTATAATCCTTCCCGAAAGTGTACCGCGTGGTATTAGGGTATCCTTTCCGGCATTTTGAGCAGCATGGATGGAATTGCTAAAGCCGAATACGATGGCAATACTTAGAAAAACAAAAAGCAATGGTGTAAAATTCCTCATTGATGAAATGCAAATATGACTTATTGAATGTACAGTAAGCGTTACAATGCTTGTTTTTGTTAATTAATGGTACAAAAACTTCCGAAACATGATTTTCGTGTATTTTCGCTCTTACTCATTATTTCTTTTCGGCAGAAAGCACAATATAATGCCATTGAATGTGGTATATAGAATACGACACTTCGTATGTTGTACAATACTATTTGCACTTTGTGTAAATATGTTCGGTTATGCCGTTTCGCATTATATGGTAAAAAAATGGAGTAAAGCAAGTGTACGTTATTATCTTAACCGAAATACGCCAAAGGAGACATTTACCTTCCGCATAAAGGATGAGAAGGTTTTGGATATACCCGATGCTGTTTTGATAGAAGATAATGAGATAATGGTGGGTAATGAAATGTATGATATATTTTCAACAAAGCAAGATACGAGCGGCGTAAAAACGGCTCTATGTGTTCTTGATAAAGAGGAAATGTCATTGCGTGCCGTTTGTTATGAGGTTTTTAATAATGCTTCGGAAAAAACCCTACCGATAAAATCAAGACATATATCGTTAATGAAAACGATTATTAAAGACGCTCAGTTGCCTATTTACACCCATCTATACAACCGTATTTATTCACTCGTCTATTATGCCGATATATCGGCTTATCTACTCTCTACAGAGCCACCAATATTCTCCCCACCGCCGGAACCGTACTTGTAAAGTAGTATAATGTATCGCACTCAATATTATGTATTGCCATATTACTATGGCAGTTACATGTATTTTATTGTATTGCCTTCACTAAAAAGGCATATATACTTTTTATTATGTAGTAAGTACAGTTCCACTAATTTTATTTGTCATGAAATTTATTATTTATTCTTTTACTTTTTGTTGCCTGTGTTTTTCGGCTGTTTTTGCACAAAACCCAAAAGCACCTAAAAAGGACACGGTAAAAACAAAAGAATTATCAACACAAGAGGTAGTTGTAACGGCTACTCGCCAAAAGGAAATAAACCTTGAGGTACCGCTTGCCGTAACGGTTGTGCCACAAAAACTATTGGAGAATGCACGTGGTTATAGTTTGGATGAAGTATTATCATTAGTACCGGGCACTTTGGTGCAATCACGTTCCGGCAATCATGATGTACGTGTAACGATACGTGGTTTCGGAGCACGCGGAGCAGGCGAACGATCGAATGCCGGTACATCGCGCGGTATTCGTTTTTATCAGGATGGCATTCCCGATACCGAGCCGGACGGGCGTACGGCTTTTGATTTAATTGATTTGAGCGGTGCATCCTCCATTGAGGTAATCCGCTCCAATGCTTCGTCGTTATGGGGTAATGCTGCAGGCGGAATCATATCCATCAGCACGGTGCCGACCTCACAAACGCCATTTATCTCCTTAACAAATCAGACCGGTAGTTTCGGTTTTATGAAACAAACATTGCGTATGGGTACGCAAACCGATGCGGGCTTATTATACCTTTCCACCAATAATACTAACTTCGAGGGATGGCGGGCACATAGCAAAAGTTCGCTTTTTCAGTTTAATGCGGGTCTTGTTTCCTCTTTCGGACAGAACACCAAATTGAATGTTTTTCTTGTAGGTGCAAGTAATAATTTCCGTATTCCGGGTCCGCTTACACCTTCGCAATACGATTCGATGCCGGCGCAGGCGCAAAATGATACACGAGTGTACAGACCCACCTATGTACAACGCGATGAACGTCGCTTTAATCGTTTGGGCAGAATAGGCACAACATTGGAACATAATTTTTCCGAGAATATTACTCTTAATACAATGACATTTATCCAAGCCAAATACTTGGAACGTTCGGAACGCGGTACATTTCGAGAATTTACCAGATACCATACGGGCGGCAATGCCATACTCGGTATCAAAACAGAACTTGGTGATGGAGCTTCTCTTCGATCTTTAATCGGTTTCGATGAACAATATCAAGATGGTGGTATTACCTTTTTTGAGTTAACATCACTGGCTACAAAAGGAACATATCCGCGCAGTATTAAACAAGAGGGAGCAAATAATTTCGGTCTTTTCTTACAAGAGGAATTGTCATTATTCGATAATACGGTATCCGTTTCGGCAGGTCTTCGTTATGATAATATCACCTATTTTAATCAAAGCACCGATTATTCATTTCGCGGCGATACGGTAAGTTCCCGATCGAGTACTGTCAGTAAAATTGACGGGAAAGGCAGTTTCGACCAAGTAACACCGAAATTGGGGATTACATGGAGAATTAAACCAACCTTTAGTGTGTATGCGAGTATAGGCGGTGGTGTGGAAGTTCCGGCGGGTAATGAAACCGATCCCGCAGCCGTAGAAGGCATAACAGTGCCGACTGCCGTTAATCCTTTGCTTGAACCGATTCGTTCGGTAACTGCGGAAATCGGTGTGAAAAATATTATTATCCCTGAAGATAATTCCATTATCGAGGATGTTTATTATGATATTGCTGCTTATATGATAAATGTCACAAACGATTTAATCCCCTACGGTTCAGGCGGTTATTATGTTTCCGCAGGCAAATCGCGTCGTATGGGTTTGGAACTTGGGCTTCAAAGCCGTTTTAATGGCGGACTTACTTTATATGGCTCATTATCGGTAACCAATAATAAATACACCGATTATATACTCGATTCCATATATTCAGGAACAAAAACAGTTTCTTATACCGATAATTCTATGGCAGGGTTGCCTTCATTATTTGCAACGGCACGTTTGCGTTGGAATCCCGAATTTTTACCCCAAGCATTTATTGAAACGGAAATGCGTAATGTAGGAGAATATTTTGCGGATGATGCGAATACTCAAAAAGCTACGGGTTATACCGTTTTTGATGTATCGGCAGGTATCAATCAGCATTTATTCGAAAAACTATATTTACGCTTAAATGTACGCCTTTCCAATATTACCGATGAAAAGTATATTGCGTCCGTGTGGATAAATCCCGATAGAGCGCGTACACTCTCGGAATATGCGTACATAGAGCCGGGTTTGCCGCAAGCATATAATATTTCCATCGGCTTAGATTGGAAATTTTAGACTAACAAATATTCGGGCAAATATATATGAAAAGAATTTGCCGATATAGTGTTATCTTTTATAAGAAAGCGGGAAAACAACACCTTTTCCGCTTTCTTTATTTTGCAGAGTAATAGCAGGTAATTTTCCGAATTTATACGGAATTGCCAATGTATCGGATAAAGAATAAGCCATAGTATCAAGAGCAGGAATTTCCTCCGATATACGTTCATCAAAAAATAAAACCATGCAATTTTGCCTTTTAGTACCTATCGTATATCTATCGGAAGATTCTTCAAGAATATGATTTTTACGCGCTGAATTTTCGCGAATAACTGCGATGGTTTCACCTATTCCGTATAAGCCGCCAAGCCCGAATGAAATTGCAAATCCCTCTTTCGATAAATATCTTTCTGTTCTACCTACGGTTGTATCGGTAGCAACCATTACAAAAGGTAATACAAGCCCCATTAACATCCCCACTCCGATACCTTCCATCGGACTTAACTGTGAGCGGCTATGCGCCTTTTCGGGCAAAATATAATTTTCAACATTTAGTACATCTACCGTCAAATCTTCATCGCTATTATTAACTACGCATAAACGGCAAGCGGCTATATGGTGATTTTGCTGGAACTGTGCATCGAATACATAACTCATCTCCATTTGGTCAATTTTATCCAAAGAGACGGCAATACTATCGAATGTTACGGCATCTACAGCACCTATAGGGTTTCTGTCGTGCAATTCACCGGGTTTATAGGTTCGGCAACCTATACAACAAACTATACCTATTACTGATAAACAAAATAGAGCGGTTTTTACCATCGAATAGTATGTTATTTGTATTGAAAAGGAAAATAAATCTTTTTCCCGCTTTTTATTAGCTGTACCTCAATATATGATACCGATGTGTCGCTTGCCGCACTTACGGAAGGCAAAAGTTGTAATGAATAAGCACTCATCGTTTTATCAATATAAACGGCGGCACAATCGGTTTTCTTCGGTTCAAAAACGTGTCCCTGCGCCGAATATTTTTCCAATTCCTTTAATACCGTTTTATTGTTAATAATAAGAACTGCCGTTGCCGCACCCGAAATTATACCCCCGCTTATAAGCGACCAATAATATGCCTGTGGAGTTTGCAAATTGCTTTTATGGACAGGTATTCCGCCATTAAATGATTGATGAAGTAGTAGAGGCATAAGAATTGAAGCGGCGCTGCCATATCCTATCGCCTTCATTTCAGGTGTTTTTACATAATCATTCACCTCCTCAACTTTCAATCTGCTCCATAAATTGAGTGTGTTAACAAGAAGCGGCTCATCGGTTGTGTTTTCAATACAAACCGAATAAGGTTCAATATAATCAGCATGCAAATTTCGAGCAAAAATTGCTTGAGTCTCCTGAGGCAATAGCGGACGTAAAGAAATGCTTATTCCATCGGAAGAATAATGAATCGGTTCATTCTTAGGATTTAAAATCGGTAATTGTTTTGTCGGTGAAACGCAGGAAACAACAAAACATATAATGAATAAAAAAGCGGGGTATTTTTTCATGATAAAGATTACGGTTATGATTTGTCTATACGATTAGTATTCTATCGGCACCCAATAAATTCTCGGAAAAACATTCACGCCAATAAAGTATCCTATGCCCTCACCGCTAATATTAAACTTAGGATTAGAGCCAGATGAGCCGAATATACTGTCATCATTACCGTACCCGTTCCCCGATAAATTCATGGCATGATAGGGGGCATCGAAAGCGGCAAAAAACAAACTATAATACTTGTAATATTCGGTTTCATAAAAATAATAGTTCGGCTTTTTTTTGAGCCGTATATATTCTCCATTACCGATAGCGGTTTTTGCATTATAAAAACTGTTCAAAATATTATAGGTGTATTCCCTTGTTACGGAATCGGATCGTTTTTCAGATGACAACATATCACTTAACAATCCTACACAAATATTTGGATCATTCGTAAAATCGCATGTCAATGAATAATATCTCGAATATCTACTGTTATCTTGATAATCGACAGTGGCGGATAAATTGAGAACGGATGGCAAGCCGGGTATGCGTGTATTAGCCTTTGCTTTTTTTCCTTTCCATTTCACATCAAGTTCATACCGCGCTCCAACACTTATGGTAGGAATAGTGGTTCTGTACGATTTGGTTCGCGTATCGTAGAGCGCATTGAATGAACCTTCCGGACAAATGATTGTTACCACCGCATCCGATAGTGTAGAAGCTTCGACAGTGTACTTTTGTGTAAGCGGTAAAGTTTTCGATACATTAACAAATACTTCTTTCTCACCCGCTACCAAATATGCGCCTATCACAATCTTCTCTTCATAGGGTAAATCGGGGTTTTCTACTGTTTCTTCACAGCCCGTTATAAACGACGCAATAAGGCACAGAACCAAGACATAGATGGTACGGAAGCTAAGAAGCATACTTATACTCTCCCATACCTAATTATAGGCAAACTGTCCATATATGATGTTTTCACAACAATCACTTTTCTAATCTTATAGATTTTATGAATTGCAAACATCGTAAAAAAATCGTTTGAAAATAACATACTTCATAGTCTTAAAAACAACCAACATACTTTTTCGGTATTTTTGTTGCAGACGATTGAGTGAATCTTTACATGCTGTGAAGGCAAAGTAAACGTACTGTGTACACTTATTAAAGTCTATCATATATTACCTTTCCTCATTTATACGGGCGATACACATTATGATCGTTTTCGGTACTGACGGTTGGCGGGGTGTAATAGCACGCGACTATACATTCGATAATCTGAATCTTGTTGCTACAGCTACGGCAAATTATGTTTTAACTATGCAGCGAGAAAATCCCTCTGTAGTTATTGGTTATGATACACGGTTTATGTCAAGAGATTTTGCGGAAGAAACAGCGCGAATTTTTGCAAGTAAGAACATAACGGTACATTTAACACAATCCTTTTCATCCACCCCGCAAGTATCGTTTCATACCAAACAAAAGGGCGCATGCTTGGGTATCGTTATCACGGCAAGTCACAATCCCCCTACGTATAACGGATTTAAGGTAAAAGCAAGTTTCGGAGGTCCTGCTTATCCCGAACAAATCAGTCATATCGAGGCACAATTAGCCAAATTGGGTAATAAGCCGCCTGAACATCATCTGAAAACCGTAGATGAATACTTGGAATTAAGAACGATTCGTCAATTTGATGCTAAAGAATCGTATTTGCGATATATCAGAAAAAAAATTGATCTGGATTTGATACAAAGTGCGGGGCTAAAAATTGTGTACGATCCGATGCACGGCGCAGGTATTGATACTATTCATCAGATATTGCCCGATGTAAAAGAAATACATGGTGAGTATAATCCTTCTTTTGGCGAGGTTCATCATCCAGAACCTATACACCAGAATTTGAGGCAGCTTATCGAGGAGGTTCGCGACGGTCATTATGATTTGGGTTTGGCTACCGATGGCGATGCCGATAGATTGGGTGCAGTGGACGAAGACGGGAATTTTGTTGATTCGCATCGTATCTTCATGTTATTGATGAAATACTTATATGAGGATAAGAAAAAACGCGGCACAGTCGTAAAAACGGTTTCGCTTACCTCAATGGTAGCAAAGTACTGCGAAAAAAACGGTATAAAGGTAATTGAAACACCCGTAGGATTTAAGTACACAGCCAAACTTATGAATGAAACTAAGGTGCTTATAGGCGGTGAAGAATCCGGCGGTTTGGGCACATGCGTTCATATACCCGAACGTGACGGCATATTCAATTCATTACTATTATTGGAAATGCTTGCCACGCGAAAGAAATCGCTCAAACAATTATGCGATGACCTTGATAAAGAGTTCGGCATACACCGTTATGCGCGACGCGATATGATTGTTACGGAAGCGCAAAAAAAAGCCATCCTGAAAGCATGCGAAAAACAACCGAAAAAAATCGGCAGATTCGATGTTGTCGAAACGAATTTGTTGGACGGTTATAAATTTATTTTTGAAAACGGCTGGTTACTCATACGGGCATCGGGTACGGAACCTCTCATCCGTTTTTATGCCGAATCGGAATCCTTAAGTAAAGTAAATGAATTGCTGGAAGAAGCTATAAAAATGAGATAACAATATCTTTTATACGCATTCGACTCTATACCATCATTAAACTTTTCGTTTATTATACGCCATATTGTAGAAAACATTTCGATGGCTTTCGGAAAATCCATAAAGATATATCGGGCAAGTATTGTTATTATTACAATACTTGCTTTCTTTATAGGCATTACCGTAGAATCGTGGCATAGCCATGAACACAGTCGCGAGCAGGTATCACAGACTTCGCATAATGACGAAAAGAGCCCGACCAATTCAGATAAGGATGAATGTCCTTTATGTAATGTTCATCTTACAAAAGATATTGTTATTACGGATATACATACCGTACAAGACAATGTAATAGTAAAAAAGCATAATAATTTCTCCCTTCCTATACCCTATACACAACCGCAATTCCTTTATTCTGCACGCGGTCCACCGGTTCTATAATATACCCCGAAATATCAGCCATATTCCACTAAGAAATGTCAAGAATCGATTCGATATATAATTCGAAAAGATGAGCTTATTATTTCCTTATGCGGAATTATGTACTATTTGTTTAGTATGAACTTATAATACGGTTTGGAAAAAAGAATATAATTCTTGATAAAAGAGTTGATATTCCCTTTTCAAACTAACAGATTCCACATTTCCGAATACAATATATCCAATACGAAACAGTATCGAGGATAAACATTTCCCCCCTCACTACATTGTAGGGTACTTTTAATCATTTATACAATCATTCAATAGTATGAAAAAACAATCTTTTTATAAAACTGCATCGCATCTTATATTGATACTGACACTTACACTTTTTATTTCGTCGTGTTCCGAAGATGACAAAATCAATAATACTCCCGAACACTTTGAAGCAGAAGGTACATTGTTTTTAGATGGTTCGAGAGCACCGTATTTACAAATATTTCGCGGTACGGTCGATCCGGTTTTCAAAACCCGGTTTACGGCACCACTCAATAATATTTCCGATGCGTTTATTGTTAAATTTTTGAGTGCGGAGAAAAAAGAGCTCAATCCGCCCACATCCTCCGACATAAAACTTACATGGAAAATTGATGATGCCTCACTTGTTGAAGTATATCAGCATGAGGGAGAAGAAGGTGGCTATGAATTTCATTTGCGCGGTAAAAAAACAGGCGCAACATTTATTGAGTTCTATCTTACTCATGGTGACCATTCCGATTATAGAAGCGGCAAAATTCCTGTGGAAGTGCAGCGCGATTCGACGACGATAGAAAATCCGACCATACTGTTTAATAATGAAGA
This sequence comes from bacterium, assembly GCA_022844575.1. Taxonomy (GTDB): domain Bacteria; phylum Bacteroidota; class Ignavibacteria; order Kapaibacteriales; family UBA961; genus UBA2353. The sequence goes on along the minus strand of JALHLL010000027.1, from coordinate 13,177 downwards.
AACGGAAGAGGAATTGGCATCCGAAAAATCGGACGGTACGGTAATGGGCGAACTGAATGTAATTGCGGGCGAAACAACCGATCATATTGAAATTGAGTTTATGAACGAAGACGGAACAAAACCTAAATTGGATGCAAGCATTTTTTCTATTTCCGTTACATCATCCGATACAACAGTCGCGACTATTATTAAGCCAAGCGATGATGAACCCTTCGCGTTTAATATAAAGGGTAATAAAGCAGGTACGGCAAAAATCACCGTTGTTCTGCATCGTTTTATTGAAGGTAAAATGATTGATTTAGTTACTTTTTCCGCTGTACCTATTATGGTAAAATAGACGGCGTTATTTCTTGCAATGAAGAATCTGTACACACAACAGATTCTTCATTTTGTTCGGTATGAGGTTGTTTAGAGTTTTTCCGATTAGTATTTTCCAGTCATTCTGAGTGTAACGAAGAATCTGTGAAAAAAATAGATTCTTCACTGCTTCTTTACCCACAAAGCATTAATAATAGTAAGCTATATTTTTGCGCTATGATTGAATTATCCTATCATAACCGGTATAAGGGTATAGCTCCATAATTTCAAATGAAATGAGGTTGTGTTCTACCAAAGGCAATTTCCCTAATAATTCTTGTGCTTGCGCCTTATTTTCACACTCCAATACAAGAACCGCACATTTTTCTTCGTTAAAATAATGTTCACGGAGCAACCCGCTTAGATACATTCTATATACTTCACATGCCTCTTGTGCCATTAGTTCTTTGCTTATTGTAGCCCAATCCACTCCGGGAACTTCTTTTTCAATAGCCAATATTTTCATAATATTCAGAGTATTAAATGTAGCTAATAATTACATTACGCAAAAGAGAAGTATCCATTTATTAACATTCGAGTGCATAATTATTGTAAGTAAATCTCACCGGACAAATACAGTTTGGCATGTCCACCTATCTCGACCCTGTTTCCCAAAAATGTGCATTGTAAATATCCTTTTCGTTCAGAAAGTTGTATTGCTGACATTTCTGTTTTACTCAGTTTTTCAGACCAATACGGGGTTAAGGTTGTGTGTGCCGATCCTGTTACGGGGTCTTCAATAATACCCGATTGCGGTGCAAAGAATCGTGATACAAAATCAACATCTTCGCCTTTTGCAGTAATAATAACTCCCCGTGCTTTTAACGCAGAAATAGCTTCAAAATGAGGCAGAATATCTCGTATATCCGATTCCTTTTCATACACTAACATATAATCCGTTTTACCTTTGTACGCCTCAAGCGGTTGTTTATCAAAGCAAAGAAGAATTTCATTGGAAATCGGTGTAGTGTGAAATTCATCAGCAGGAAAATCCAATGTTAACAAATCTGAATTTTTGCGTACATGTAATTCTCCACTTCTCGGCGAATAAAAATTTATAGTATCGCCGACATAATTTTCACAATTGAACAAAACGAATGCAGCCGCTAAAGTTGCATGCCCACACAAATCAACTTCAACTTGTGGGGTAAACCATCGTATCACATATCGTTCATCCTGTTTTACATAAAATGCTGTCTCTGCAAGATTATTTTCCATTGCTATATTTTGTAAGATACCGTCACTCAGCCATTCTGTAAGCGGGCAAACAGCAGCAGGATTTCCACGGAATAATGTATCGGTAAATGCATCAACTTGATATAGTTTGTATTTCATCGTAATGATAGTATTTGTTTGTCGAAAATCTACAATGTTTTTCTATTAAAAGAAACTACATAATATGTTTCAATTGATTCTTTGCTTTGTTCAGAATAACGTAATACAACACCCCGTCAGATTTCATCCGCCACCCCTCTGCTAGAGGGGAATTTAATTAAATAATCTGTAAAAAATTCCCATCCATTGTGGTGCTGAATTTTCCGTAAACAAATACAAAAAGCATTATTTATGTAATTGTTTCCCACCATCTTGCAAACTGTTGCGAAGTATCTTTTAAGTTTACTTGTTCACCGATACGAGGTGTAATAAGAGGTATATTGAACTCTTTATTTATTTCGGTAACTACGGCTAAAGGAGCATCCCATGAATGGTTGGCAATTGCGAATTTTGAATTATGGGCGGGAAATACTCTTTTTGCTTTCAAATCGGTGGCAGCTTGTAAAAATTCATCGGGTAATAAATGTATATATCGCCAACTGATATCATATTGACCATTTTCTAAAATAGCCAAATCGAATGGGCCGAATTTTTCTCCTATTTCGGCAAAATGGCTATCATATCCGCTATCGCCGCCTACAAAAATTCGCATGGTTGGCGTTTGCAAAACATATGACATCCACAATGATTGATTACGTTTTAAACCCCGACCGGAAAAATGCCTTGCCGATGTCGTATAAATAATAAAACCGTCATCAAGAGTAATTTCCTCATTCCAATCTTTTTCAATTATTCGGCTGCTCTCAAAACCCCAAAGTTCCAAATGCTGCCCGACACCAAGTCCGCAAATAACGTTTCCGACTTTAGGTTTTAATTGCTTTAGGGTATCATAATCAAAGTGATCCCAATGGTCATGGGTAATAATCAGATAATCAATAGTCGGTATATCATCGGCTGTATAGATATCCGTTCCCTTAAATGCTTTTGCCGTAAATGAAACAGGGGCAGCATATCCACAAAAAACGGGATCGACCAAAAAGCGTTTTCCATCAATGTGCATATAGTATGATGAATGTCCGAACCATACTAAAATATCTTTATCTATATCGGTATTATGCAGATCGGTTTTTATGGAAGGGATAGTATCTTTAGGAGTGAGTCGCGGTTTTTTTGTGAAAAAAAATTCCTTAAAAACAGAAAAATAGCTTGTTCCTTCCGTTAGTGAAGGGGTCGGGCTTATATTATGAAAAGAACCGTTTTTATAATTGGGTGAGTTTTTTATTCTGTTCAGTCGTTCGCCGTTTGGTTGCTTGCCGAATTTGGGATGTGATAAAAAAAGCATAATAACCAAAACAACTATCACAATAATGCAGAGTGCTATATACATATTTAGTAAGCAATTTGTTAAGCCCTTTGTGTATGCAAGGGCTATTATAACCAAACCATAGAATGGTAAATATATTCCGTACAACGTATTATGTATATACTTTATTGAGTGTGGTTAAGGGTTAGCATGTATAAACCCTTTAGTGGTGAGGGCTCTTGCCCAATTGCGCGGTACATTACACCCCATCTGCGAATATGCTACTATATCATTCAACTTTTTTTCGATGGCTAGTTATCGCTTACATCCCAATAGTTTTATTTCGCGTACATATTAGTTTATTTCTAAAAAAAGATGCTATGTGTTCTTAAGGGGAATACTTGTCTTTCTGTTCTTGCTCATCGTTAGCTTGACAAAAACAAAAAATAGTATGGCTAACACAATTGTACTAATATAACCTTCCGAACCTAATAGAGCTCCGGCGCTTGAATTAGTATTTACTAACGAACTCATATAATTGTTGCCAAAATGGAGTCCGATTGGTAACCAAATTGTTCTAAAGTAGAAATATACAATCGTGAGAAAAGCTCCGGCGAAAAACAGAGGAGGCCCTGCATTCAATAAATCTATTTTAGGATTAAGGATATGCAATACCATGAATAGAAAACCCATTATCACCGAAAGAGTAATGGAAGATAATTTTCTGTTGCTATAGTTTAGGAAAATTCCTCTGAACCACAATTCCTCCCAGCTGATAATGGTGAGCGTAACTCCGATTGATATAAGCGAAAAGTTTGTATTAAAAGAAATATCGGAAGGAGATATCTGAGAGGTTAAGAATCCCAAAGCGGTCGGTGTGAAAGCAATAAGTCCTCCACATGCAATTCCGATGGGTAAGTAAGCCGTTCTACGTAATGACCAAAATTCTCGGACTTCATTATGCAACTTTAGTACAAAAGATTCAACGAGGTTAAGTACAAGGAAACTAAGCATAATGGGAACCGAAGCGCTTAACCATTTAGGCAAACTAACTTGTTGAATCGTTGCAATAATAAGCATACCAAGGGCAAGATGGGCAAATATCATGAAGTAACTTTTCAGTGCTTGACTTATATTCATGATAGTTTTTAAAATGGAGAAAGTAACGTTGAGACCTATACAACAAGAGTCTATAATACGATGATGAGGCCTGTATGTTTCAAACACACTTTTTCCAGGTACATCTCTTAATCCTCTATGGATATGCGAGTGACTTTTCTTAGTAGTTCTTATAACTACGAAGACAAGCGACTTAAAGTATTCCTTACAATGTTATGTATATACTTTATTGAGTGTGGTTTAGTGCCCGCATTTATTTACCCTTTAGCTTAAGGTAATGAGTAGTTAGGGTTCTTGCCCAGTAACGAGGCACATTACACTCATTCTGCAAATATGCTACTGTTTCATTCGACTTTTTTTCAAAAGCTTGAAAAGTATCGAGTATTACAATCCACTCGGTTATGGGTTTGCCCGTTTTTTCGATAACTTGTTCATCGCTTACATTCCAATAGTCTTGTTTCATGGTAGTTTCCTTTCTGACAATAATAGAGATTATTCTGCCCCTTTACTTCTTGTCATTGCTTTGAGAAGAGGAATATTATCTCTTAAAATTATTCCGGGTAAAATAAACAGAAGGCATAAATATAAAAAAGTATCTATCTCAAACATATAAAGCGACATTGCGATTATCATAAGCATAGGAACGGAAGCCGTAATAATCATAATAATTGTTTCCGCTATTACCTCGTAATTTTTTGAAGAAATTTCTGATCGATATGCCGAAATTCTTCTCAATAAAACATATATAGCGAATAGACATATAATTATTGATAATGCAGCGAGTATAATGAACGCTACTTTTCGGCTAAAACCATATGACATATAACCGACCAAGTAGTTGAAGGGTATCAGAATAGTGTATCCAATAATTGCCAAAACCCGAGCATAGTATGCTACATTCATTTTCATAATTACAAAAAATTCTGAATTGTGATTTTTACTTGCCCATAGTTTATTTCGGGGGGTTGCTAAAATAACTATTTACAACAACTTCCGGCAACAAGGGACTTATCATCTGCCCGATATAGTTCTTTGGGAATTGTTCTTTTATACCGAATTGTTCGGGTTCGGTATCGGGGCAGGTATATGTGCCGTAGGCAATTATAGTAACTCTTTTGAGCAGAAAGATAACAACAAGTATAGCGAATATTATAATCAATGCAGATTTACAGCCACATGCTATCTCGTAATTTGTCATATCCTCTTTGTTCGATGAATTTTGAAAATTCAGTATGATCAGTAGCCGGAAATTCAATCATAATTTCACTACTAAGGTTTTGTAACAACTTGTCGCCGATTATTTCGCTGTAGGTACCTCTTAAAGCTTTTTCATACCATTGGATCAGATCACTTTCTGTGATAATACTTTGTATCCTTGATTTCCAACCCATTTGATTCAAAACTGAAAGTAGAATTTTTTGTTCGGCGTCTCTACAGACTATTACAATTCTGTCAGCCGTGATTGATGTAACAATATTTTCTGCAAGTTCTTCAGTCAATGAAAGATGTTTTATTTGAATGGCAAGTCCGAAATTTGCCCACATATCTAAGCCTTTGTCAGCTGCGTTTGTAACACCTGCCCTATTGATCCTTGCATTCATTGTTGTAATTCTATTTTCACGTGAGAGTTGAATTACTTTAGTCGCAAAGTCTTCAAACTCCTCAAAAATTCCTATTTTTTTCGGGTCAATACTAATTTCAATCTTTGTGCCTAATGCTTCTACTAACATAGAAAACAATGAATAAACAACAATCTCGAATACTTTGTCGATACTACGTCGGAGACCGGGTTCACTCCAAAAAATTGAGATAAAATCATTGAGACTAAAATTGTATTTATTATGTGTAATACAATAATCCAACCCTATTGATAACTGATAAAATCTTTGAGAGAATCTTCTGTAGATATATGCCTCTACTATTCCTTTCTTTTCTTCATTCTCAGTACCAAGTACTTGTAATATTGAAGGGGGAATTGCATTATCGTTAAATACATCATCTTGATAGCGAGCCGATGATGTGGATGTTCTACCTAAAAATTGAAGACAGATTATATCGCGCCATTTCCGTGAACGAGTACGATACGTTGATAAATCAGAAAGGTTAACATCCTTTTCGATTCTTGCCCTATGAAGTATCTCTGCAATTTGTATCGGTTTGTAAAGATGTATTCGCGCTTTGTCAATAACCTTATCTAATGATTGTTTTGCTTCTTCAAATGGGTTCATATTCCATATCCATTAACGTTAATTGAGTCGGTTTACGAAGTGTTTCTCTTATATTGTTCAGAAGAGATTTTATTATCTCGTTCGCAATGGATTGAATCACAGGTACTGTAACTGTATTCCCTATTACTTTTCTTACATTAGTATATGTTGTATTTACTGTAAATGTTTCGGGAAAACCTTGCAATCGCAATAATTCTCTTGGAGTTAATCTTCTTATACCATTAACTACAAGATAATTATAGCTTCCGCCAGCTCTTAAGGCACATGAATATGGTAATGCAGAGATATTTCCACCAAAGTTTTCATGCCAAATGGATGGTTTCGGTGGTGTGCCTTTTACACTTTCCAACCTCTTCCTTCGGAGATTTTCAGACAAAAAATACGATTGAGGTACTTCTTCATCGTTCTGCAAAACAAGATTAAGCGGTTTGTAATAACCCGGTGCTTTAGGGAAATTGTATTTCAATGGTTCGCTAAAACCTACGATATAAATCCTTTCTCGCTTTTGCGGGATACCGTAATCAAGTGAATTAATAATTTTGTAATATACCGTATAACCAAGATTTGTTAATTTATCAATTATTATCTCAAAAGTGCGTCCATTATCATGTGTTTTTAATTGTTTAACATTCTCCAGAAGAAAGGCACGCGGACGTTTCGCTTTTAAAATCGCTTCAATGTTGAAAAAAAGTGTTCCGCGTGTATCCTCGAAACCAAGCCCCTTACCGGCTATACTAAACGGTTGACAAGGAAAACCTGCCAGCAGTATATCGTGTTCAGGAATATCATGCGGAGAAATGTTATTAATATCTCCAAAAGGTTTTTCACCGAAATTTGCCTCGTATACATCTTGTGCAATAATATCCCATTCAGAAGAGAATACTGTTACACAGCCATGAGCCTCAAAACCCAACCTTATTCCACCTATACCTGCAAACAGATCAATTATTCGTAACATGACTATATTTTTTTAGAAACGAAAGGTAAATATATCAAAATCGTATTTGATATTTGTTGTATAACAAAAATATTAAAGATAAAACTTTAACCTCTTCAATTTGACTTCCTAAAAATCTCCTGATAAAATAGGGGAAAGATTGATAGGGAGCAGAGTTTTAATGTCTTTTTAAAAATCCCCTACCGATTTCTCGATAGGGGATTGTATATAATGTTTTGTATTTTTTGTTTAGAAGTTTACGGCTTCACCCCAAGCGAGTGCCGCGCCTTCCATTATTGCTTCCGAAAGGGTTGGGTGTGCATGTACGGTTTTGAAAATTGCAGGCCCGGTTGCACCGAGTTCACGTGCCAAACCAAGCTCGGCTATCATTTCCGTTACATCGGGTCCTATCATATGTGCGCCGAGTAATTCTCCGTATTTGGCATCGAATATCAATTTTACAAATCCGTTTGTTTTGCCTATGCCATGTGCTTTGCCATTGGCGGTAAATGGGAATTTGCCAATTTTCAATTCATAGCCCGCTTCACGTGCCTTTGCTTCCGTGAGCCCTATGCTTGCCACTTGCGGTTGACAATAGGTACAACCGGGGATATTGTTATAGTTAACGCCGTCGGTATGGTGTCCTGCCATAAATTCGGCGCATACTATTCCTTCTGCCGATGCTTTATGTGCTAACCATGGCGGTCCTGCCACATCGCCTATGGCAAATATGCCTTCTATATTCGTGCGTAGGTATTTATCTACTTTTATCCAGCCGCGTTCCATTGTTATGCCCAGCTCTTCCAATCCTATGCCTTCTATATTACCTTGTACGCCTATGGCATTAAGGGCTATATCCGCTTTTAATGTTTCCTGACTGCCGTCTTTTTTCTGTACGATAATCTCCACGCCTTCGCCTACCGTTTTTGCCGAGAGTACCTTTGCTTCGGCTACTATGGTCATGCCCGCTTTTTTGAAGTTACGTTCCAATTCTTTCGATACTTCTATATCTTCTACGGGTACAATGTTCGGCATCATCTCTATTATTGTTACTGCCGTGCCGAAAGCATTGTAAAAGTATGCAAATTCCACACCTATGGCACCGGCTCCCATTACTATCATGGTTTTCGGTATTTCTTGCTGTATCATTGCTTCGGTGCTTGTAAGGATGCGTTTTCTATCTACATCAATACCCGGTATCGTTCTGGCACGCGCGCCTGTGGCTATCACTACATTGTTACATTCTATCGTATCGGTTACATTGCCATTGGTATCGCGTACTTCCACTTTTTTGGAGGATTTTACCACGCCGTGACCTTTTACCGAGCGTACTTTGTATTTTTTGAAAAGAAAATTTATTCCGTTCGACATACGGTCTGCTACATCACGGCTGCGTTTTATCACTTGTGGAAAGTTCACATTCACTTCCGGCAATCCGAATCCGTATTCTTCGGAATGTTTTATAAAGTTGGCATATTCACCGCTTTTTAACAATGCTTTGCTTGGAATACATCCCCAGTTAAGGCATACGCCGCCGAGTTTGTCTTTTTCAACGCAGATAACATCTTTTCCGAGCTGCGAAGCACGTATTGCCGCAACATATCCGCCGGGCCCACCGCCTACTACCACTACGTCGCACTTATGAGTATTCATAGATTGTCCGTTCAAGAATTAAAAGAATGAAAGAATATGGTT
>JALHLL010000027.1:0-4253 GCA_022844575.1 bacterium | reverse complement strand
TGCAAATTTCCGAATTTTCATGTTAAAGTATGCTTTATAGACGAACAAACAGGATTTTGTTTCTTGTTGCGTCGTAAATTTGCCGTTCGATTCAAGAACCGTATTCCGTTTTGTTTATGGTTCTGATGCTTAGTACTTCGCAAATTAATAACATGTTTCATTTAATAGTAGCAGCATGAATACAAAAGTAATGCACCGTGCATTCGGCATTCTCGCATTTGCCATTGCACTTGTAACGTATCTGATGACCGTTCAGCCGACAGTTCCTTTTTGGGATTGCGGTGAGTTTACGGCGGCGGCGGTTCATCAGCAAGTACCCCACCCTCCCGGAGCACCACTTTTCCTTATGGTGGGTAAGTTATTTCACCTTTTACCTTTCGGCGACCCGGGCTGGCGCGTTAACCTTATTTCGGTTTTTGCGAGTGCCTTTACCGTTTGGCTTCTGTACCTTGTTATCGTGCAGGTTATTAACCATTGGCGCAGCAATAACAATGAGCAAAGTTTTTCGGATGCTCTTGCCACCTACGGCTCGGCTTTTATAGGCGCAGTCGCTTATACATTCAGCGATACTTTTTGGTTTAATGCCGTCGAATCGGAGGTTTATAATGCTTCGGTTCTTTTTGTTGCGCTTATTACATGGCTTATGATGCGCTGGAGCGAGGAGGCGGATAATCCGAATAATGAACGATACTTGCTTATTATAGCATACCTTATGGGGCTTTCTACAGGTGTGCATTTGTTCAGTATTCTTACAATGTTCTCCATTGCCCTTATTGTATATTTCCGTCGTTACGAATTCAAAATCTCGACGTTTATAACGATGGGCATTATAAGTATGATTGCTTTTGCAATTATTTATCCGGGTATCGTAAAAATTATTCCTTCCATGATGGCGGGTAATTTATTCCGTACGGATGCTCATGAGTATAGCATTACCGATAGTCCTGCCGTTATTCTTTTGGCGGGTCTTATCGTACTTGGTGCTTTGGCAGGTGTGTGGTATGGCACTAAAAACAATAAGCCGGTTCTTAACTTGGCTTGTGCTTCGTTTTTGCTTGTATTGCTTGGTTATAGTACCTATACACATATTATTATACGCTCCAATGCTCGCCCGCCGATGAATGAAAACACGCCTAATACTTTTGCAAAGCTTACATCTTACCTTAATCGTGAACAATATGGCGATGCGCCGGGCTGGCCTCGTCGTTATCAGTCGGGCGGCAGATTCGAGGAGCAACATCGTAAACATGGCCCGTGGAATCCGGCACCGGATAAAATCGTTACTCGTAAGGACGGCAATCAGTTGCGCGTACCCGATTATGCCAAAATGAAAACAAATTTCAGCGGCGAAATGAGTTTTATGTTCGGTTATCAGCTTAACCATATGTATCTCCGTTATTTCCTCTGGAACTTTATGGGAAGATTGGGCGATAATCAGGATGCTCCGGCAACATTGTCGGGGTCTAAAAACGATTGGGAGTATAAGGCATATACCTATGGTTCGGGCTTTGCCGATAAATTCCCGATAAAGTTTTTTGCCATTCCTTTGCTTATCGGTTTGGTAGGCATCTTTTTCCATTTCAAAAAAGACCCAACCGTAGCGTTAACATATTTAGTGTTATTCCTTACAACGGGTGCTTTGCTTGCCTATGCGCAAAATCAGCAAAACCCGCAACCGCGTGAGCGGGATTACTTTTACGTGGCATCGTTTTATGTATGGTGCTTGTGGATAGGTATTGGCGTATATGCCATTATCGATTCGATAAAACAAGCAAAAGCAAATGTGGGCATAACCGCCGTGATACTTGCCGTTTGCGTGGCTATTGTGCCTGTAAATATGGCATGGGGCGGATGGAAAGTTCATAGCAGGGCAGGCAATTATATTCCTTTTGATTTTTCCTATAATGTATTGCAAAGTTTAGAGCAGGATGCCATTGTTTTTACCTATGGCGATAATGATACATTCCCTTTATGGTATATGCAGGATGTGGCGGGTGTACGGCGCGATGTTCGTATTGTTAACCTTAGTTTGGGACAAACGGGCTGGTATATCAATGAATTGAAAAACTTGAGCCCTTGGGGTGCAAAGAAAATACCCCTTTCTTTCTCCGATGAATCATTAACGGTCGATGAAACGGATGAGCGGGCAATAGCACCTAATTATGGTGAAGCAACAGCCGTAACGGTACCGGTAAGTAGGGATATCTTGGCAAAATTCACCAACGATCCGGCTATTATCAATCGCGGTGCTATGCAATTTACCTTTAATGGCGATGGCAATGCTCGTGAGGCGGAAGGCGGAGTGCGCATGTACTTTATGGGCGTGCAGCATCAGTTGATTAAAGATATTATCACAAGCACCAAGTTCGAGCGTCCGGTCTATTTTACGCCGGGTACAACGGAATATTGCGGTTTGGAAAATTATTTGCGTTGGGAGGGCTTGGCATTGCGCGTATGTCCTGTACCTCAAGGCGGCAGAATGGGCGAATCGTTTAATGAAGAGGTAATGGATAAATGCTTATTGGAAATTGATAATACCGAAAAATTTTCCAGTACACAGAAGTATGGTTTCAAATATCGTAACTTGAGCAATCCCGATGTCTATTACGATGAAACGGCACGTCGTTTCCCCGATAGTTATCGTATCTCTTATTTGCGTTATGCAAGCTATTTAATTAACGATAAAAACGATAAGGCAAAAGCAAAAAAAGTGCTTGATGCTTTGGATGCAAATATCTCGCCGACTTTGTTCCCGATGGGTTATACATGGGAGTATCAGTTAACCGATATGTATAATCAAATCGGCGATAAAGAAAAGGCAAAAAAATATGCACGAATTTTGCTTAGCTCGGTAGATCAATTATTCAAAACTCCGCGATTGATGGAGTATGAACGTTTTGCCGAACAGTTCTCGCCTTATGATGCAGCGGCAAAAGCGAATATTATTTTGGGTAATTATGGCGAAGCAAAAGCTAAGTTAACGGAATGGGCTAATGTCGATAATAATAATCCGCGTGCATTGTTTGAGCTTGACAACCTTGAAGTGGCGATTCTTGAAGAAAAAGGCGATTACAGAGCGGCTATGGCGAAGGCAAATGAGTTTATGATGAAATATTCGCAAAATCCTCAATTACAAAGGATGCAAACAAATTGGCTGATTCGTTTGGATGAATTGCGTAAAAAAGCAGGCATTGTGCCGACTGATTCATCACAAATAATTTCGATGCAATAATATTATTACATCGCAATTAGGATACGTAAAAGGGAATTGTTTTTGCAGTTCCCTTTTTTTATTAGTTTTGTTCATATTAATTCAGTTCTATACATCCAAAAAAAAATGTCGGATTCATTTAGCATTATAGAGAAGTGGGTAGATAGTTATGCCGATGAGATGTACTCATGGGCATATTATAAAACCTCAGATAGGCATATTGCTGAGGATGTTGTGCAGGATACGTTTTTTGCCGCTATGAAAAGTATGGAGCGTTTTAGAGGTGGCAGTAATCCGCGAACATATTTAATGTCTATTCTTAATAATAAATTGGCTGATTATTATAGAAATAAATATAATAGATCGAATGAAAAGTACGACTCTTCACCGGAAAACGAGGAGTTATTGGAACAAACGATGTTTGCAGAATCCGGGGGCGGATGGAATGGTAACTTTATTCCCTCTAAGTGGACATCTGAGGATGAAAATATTTTAGATAATGAGGAGTTCCGCGAAATTTTTGATAAATGCTTGCAGAAATTACCGGAACGATGGTTTTCCGTAGTTCAGTTAAAGTACATTGCCGATAAAACTACCGATACATTGTGTAAAGAACTCAATATAAGCAAAACAAATTATTGGCAAATTTTACATAAAACAAGATTGCAGTTACGGCGTTGTCTGGAGGTAAAATGGTTTGCGCAGTAGGTGATTTAATGCTCTTTTTCAAAAAACTCGCGCAACTGTTTTTTTAGCAATACTTTTTTTTCATTGTCGAGATGTTCATGTACATGCACTTGGTGCATTGTTTCCATGCGCCTCAGTACCGAATCAATAAATCGGTATTGTTTTCGCAGATACGCACATGGTAAGCACATTGCATTGTGTAATGCTAACCGTACTTTATTACTGAAACCGATTGAGGTATCAATTTCCTTAGACATAAGTTCCGATGCTTGTCGGCACTGAATAAGAAGCGGTTTAAGAATAAGTATAAGTAATTTCATACGGAGCAATCACTTTATAAAAGACAGAAAACAGA
>JALHLL010000026.1 GCA_022844575.1 bacterium | reverse complement strand
AATAATACCCAAACGTAAAGTAGGGTCGGCATTATTTACTTCCACCACATGCGCCAGAACATTATATCGCCCATACGAATAGATTTTCACCCTCATTCCGGGTGTAAAAACGGTATCCCATACGGTAGTTAACTGAGGATTTTTTTCTTGCGGCACTTTTCTGCCTCGGCGCGAAGTTCTCTTCGCCTTTTTACCACCCTTTTTACCCTTCGATGTGGAAACGGCTTTCTTCTTTTTTGCTACACTCGCCTTTTTCGGCTTTGCTTTTGCCATACTTTCGATAGGCATGGTTAACCACGTTATGGAAAACGCAACCATAGCCAAAACAAAAAAACTGCGACGAAGAATATGAAAAAAAGAAGATTCCACTTTATGCTCTGAGTCAGTGAATACCATATCGGGACATTACGCATTGCGGTAAGCCGAATTGAGTACAGTTTACAAAAATACGGTGTTAATGTCGTGTAGCGGTTTTGGAAGAGTACAAACGTTTGTAGAGAATATCGGCAGTGAGCCAACCGAGCAAGCCGCCCATCACTATATCGCTTGCATAATGTACACCTACGATTACGCGGGTAGAGCAAATCATTATACCCATAAGATAGAAAGGAATACGAAGCGTAGGAAATAACAAAGCAAAAACCGTTGCCGCACTCATGGCGGTAGCGGCATGACCGCTCGGAAAAGAATTATGAAGAAAGTCCGTCGCAAAAGTGAAAGGGGCAAAGCCGAATTCGCCTTTATCGAATAAAAGCGGGGGTCTTGCACGCGACATAACTACCTTAAAACCAATACCGATTAAACCGGAGCATGCAACACTCAAAAACATAAACATTGCACGGCGGGCATCCCGACGGCGGAATTTCCATAAGCCGATCCACAAAATCAAAGAAGGCGCAAGAGTCCACAGCGAATCGCCGGCATGGGTTACGCGCTCCGCTACCTCACGAAGCGGTGGTGTAGTATTATAATGAAAGAACCATGCAATCGGTGCATCGGCAAACAAATAGAGAAGAGTTGCCACAAAGCAACAACATAAACCGACGAAGAAATACCTTTTTTCCGAAAACACTTAGAACCCTATGAATACAAAAAGAGTTCAAAAATACTCATTTGCTTCTACTCATTGTTTCGTAGTATGGGAAGAAAATAGCACACAAATTTTGTCATTTTGAGTAAAGAACGTATTTTTGTGTTCCCCTTCGGGCTAACAAGGTCAGGTAGCTCAGTTGGTAGAGCAGAGGACTGAAAATCCTCGTGTCGGGGGTTCAATTCCCTCTCTGACCACACCGTTTTTAGGTAAACCCCTGTATATCAGGGGTTTCGTGTTTTTAGCCCCCAAGAATAAGAAAAACAACCCCTATTTGATAAGAATTGTAAGAATAATTAAGGTTCTGTACATTTTCAAGCATTCAGTTTGAAAGAATACAGAACTTTTTTTGTTTTACCCACAATGAAAAAAATGTGTATAATAATCAAAATATAGTAGAAAAAAATTAAGTGATTTTATGCTATGTATTTAAGAAATTTTTATTAAGTTAGAATTGTTGGTAATTCAAACGAAACAATCACATAGGTTTCTGCTACGTTTGAAGTGTAGTTGGCTATATTACAAACTAAATCAAAATCGGAAAGTACCTCACTGTAAAAAAATGGAACCGTAAATGCTGCAACAGTTATAAACGATTAATTCTGTACCTAATATATAATAGTAATAGTAGTATTTCACTAGAATAGCACATTATTCATCAAACAACACCCCATTTATTCTTAGTTGACTATACATCTGTTCTTGTGATAAGACCAAAATACTAACAATACCAACTGCCTTTGCACTATTTACATTTTCAATATTATCATCCAAAAAAATTGTTTCTGCTGGTTCTGATTTGAGATAATCAAGAACAATCTCAAATATTTTATTTTCCGGCTTTCTTATTCCCAGTTCATAAGAGCAAAATATCTTTTCAAAATGCTGAAGCGTTTCAGAATATTTTTCTTTCCAAACTTGACTATGCAGAGCGTTCGTGTTAGTCAAGGCGACAAGTTTATAGTTCTTTTTTAATTTGACCAATAGTTTATCTATATCCTCATAGGCTTCAAGGTATATGCTACACCAGCCCTTTTCAAAGTTCTCTATTGATAAATTAAGGTTCAATTGGTCGTTGATTTCATTTCTAAATTGCTCAGAAGAAATTTTTCCTCGCTCAAAGTCCTCAAAGGTTTTATCAAATGAAAAATTTTCTTTTATGTTGTCAGGATTTACATTAGCTGCATTTGCCCAAAATTCATAAGCGATGCTAAAGGAATATTTAAATATAACTTTACCTAAGTCAAAAACAACAGATTTATATTTCAGTTCATTCATTACAAAACAATATTACCAATTTCGATGATTTCACATAAGCAAATTTTTATTTTTTCTATACTTATGTTTGCTATTAACCATTTGAAAATTCTAGAATTTTCACTCTATCAATATGGATATACCAGCCCAAATATTTGGCTTTAAAAAACAGTCTACTGTGACCATAACCATTAACAAATTTTATTAAAGTCATAATCTCGTATCGATAAAAGTTGAGATAGAAGCCATTTTGAAGGATTTCTGTATTCAACTTTTTTCACCTTTAAGCACTGCTTCAAAAGGTTTTGCTTTAAGGGCAGATGCAAAATTCGGTGACCATGTAAATCTGATTTCATAAATTTAATTGCTGATTTTTTCTATTTCTATAGCAATAACTCCTAATTTTTCTTTTTCATTAGGAAATATTTTTCTGATTTCGCTTGTTTGTTCTTCAATGGATAAATGTGGGTTTATCTTTTTACAATCTTCATTTTTAAACAATTCATCAAATGAGCTATATTCTTGAACTCTCTTGACAACAGTTAAGCATTCATCATCTTGACATACGAACTTGAGATATTGACCTGTAGAAATATTCTTCATGCTGCTATACCCCACACGTACTTCAATTGTCTTCTCACCATTTGCTATTAACTGATAATATTTACGAAAGATACGTAATGTTCTTACTTTGAAATTTCTTTTTTGCACTAAGTTTGCCTCCATAATTCTATCAATTTCTGTGTATGAGTATGACCTAAAAAAGTGTTTCGGGTCTGACATTAAATTATCTACCAGTTTAATTAAATTCTCAATATAATTTTCATCAGTTTTAACCCTTCCACTTGTATCTAAAATCCAATCATTACGTTGACCACTCATTTCCATACTACCTTGGTTTATTAAACTTTTTGAAAGTTTTGCACCGGTTTCAACAACTATTTGAGGAGCAAAGAAACGCATTGGAAGTTGATTGATGTTATAGCCTAGCCCACCCAATGCCCAATCAACTAATTGGCATCCAAAAACCCAGTCCCCTCCTTTAACCATAACATAGAGTATCTCGCCGTCGAACCGTGATATTGCCTCTTTTATGACATTTCTGTAAATAGTATTTAAATCAAGATAAGCATCTGTGTATGGTGAAATTTCAGAAATATATTCTCCATGCTCATAACAGTAAGATTTGAAAATTGCATTTTCTGCACTTAGTTCTTCTAATGTAGTTTGATCACAATGTTTTTCAGCAAAATTACATTTTGGGCATGGAATTCTTATATGTGCCATACCATTTGATGGTGAAATAAACCATTTAATATCATTAATTTTGTGTAAACTATTAATAAACTCTACCCTGAAATTTTGCTGCAACTGGTGTTTTGTATACGTTTCAACTTCATATTCAATATTTGTCAAATCGCTAAGTCCATTAAAAAAAACTTTATAAAAATCTTCAATTAGGTCATGAATCTTTTGTTCACCAAAATAATGAAAATATGTTCTTTGATAAGGTTTAATAGAAAAAGGGTCATTAACAATTTCTTTTGGTGCATTATCTAAAGCACCAAATTTTACTGAGGTGTCAATTGAAAACTTGTGTCGTACTTCATTTGCAAGTAGAAAGGCAACAGTTTGAACAATGTTTGTTCCTAAGTGAGGTGCACCGTTTATTTGTGTTCCGACGACAAATACAATTTTCTTTGGTTTTAAATATGCAATCCGTGGTCTTAACAAATCAATGGTATTAAGAAGTGAATTTGCTAAAACTGTATTTGGCGATATAATAAGTTGATTCTTCATAGTCAAATATTTGATAAAATGAAGTTGATGCGTTTTTCAACAAAATCCATCGGAACAAAAATTGGTTGATATCCATGATCAATGTACCCTTGAATAATGAGTTGATGTACCCTTGCACCCTCTCTTAAATTTGCCCAAACTACATCTGTTTCATCCTCAAATTTCTCAACAGGATCTAGTATGAAAACAGTATTATATCTATAAGCACTGATGGCACGTGTTAGTTCTTGAACAGGCTCAAGCCCAAAAAACCTTTCCCAGCCAACTCCATCTGGTAAAGCTCGATTGTAAAAATAGACTCCATGTTTATGTTCGGTATATTCTCTTATCAATTCATTAAGTACATCCAAACTATAATCACGTCTATCACCAACTTGTAAATGCCTTCCAAGCCGTTCTTTGTGAATACGATAAATTTCTCGTGCAATCTCTCCTCTGGAACAATTATAGTCAATCCTTTTGAGTTCGTCAAAAACTTGCCGCTTACCAACCGATGGACCTCCTGTAATTACAATTCGTGTTAATGTATTCATTGCTTTTTGAAGAGGATTGTAAGAAAAAAATGGTAAATTGTTTTTTTTTAAGTATATCAACGAAAAAGCGATAAACTCACATATGGTTTATATGTAAATTGAAAGAACATGTATAGTTCATAAGGATTCAGTATTTTATACCAATATATAAAGAGAATTGCACTTGGTCACGCTCACCCCACCTACTTCTCCAAACCAACCAACGTAAACTACAATCATAGAAATGAACAAAGCCACATTTCCAGTCTAAAACTTTTACCAAATTAACAATTTTCTACTAAATTGAACTATAAGAATCTTATTATGTTAAGTCTTCAGCAATGCGGTAAGATACAGAGTGATTCGGGTGTATCACAACTTCGTTAGCCGTGCGGAGAGAAATTTATATGCACCGAAGCCGACAATAGCAAAAAAGCCGATACCGACAAGAGTATGTACCTCTTGGGCGAGAACAACAAAGGTAATGGCAAATAAGAAAATAATGGCAGAGACAACTGCCAAAAGAAGTGCAAGTTTTAAACTTTCTAATATGCCCATATGGAAAATTCCCTTTCGTTTTTCATATCATCTCCCACCATTTTATGAAGCATGATATACTTTGAATACTAAATTACGATTTTGGTCTTAACTACCCATCAAGTGGATTGTACACCGTGCGTGGCACTCATCGCATATACAATGCTATCCTATTGCCTTCACAATCTTTAAACTCTGCCACATAGCCCAATTTACCTACTGAAGTTTTCGGGTATAGTACCTCACTACCATGTTGAACGGCTCTTTCCAATGTTTCTTCTATACTCTTCGTTCTGAAATAGATTATCACTCCGTTTATGGTCGGTATATACACCTCGCCCTTTACCAAAGCACCGCTTATACCACCGTCTTTTTCATTCATCGGGAAAAAAGCCATCTCATTACCATCTACAATTTCACGTTCAAACTCCACCATAAAAACGGCTTCATAAAAGGCAATCGCTCTTTCCAAATCAGAAACAGGTATCTCGAAGTAAACAACAGGGTTCAGTGACATATTCAATCAAAAATTTGTTATCGAAGTATATAAAAGAGTATCGAAATGAACAATGAAATGATAAGACAATTTTTCATAAAAACTGTATCAATGCCATATAAATTTCTGATACCTTTTGTACATAAAATTGCTACAATTCCGGTATTAAAACAAACATTAAAAACTGTATGATATACATTTCCTATCACTTCCCAATAATTAAGTTCAAAAGGAATGTCGATTCGAGTCATTTCGGTTCTTATATATATTGCAATGGCTGTAGCTACTTTAAATACGAGAGTAAGAACAAATAAGCACCATCCTGTTTTGTAACCTTTGTATAGTAAAATGACTGATATAAATGGTAGAAATGCAATAACGATGAAATCTATTTGACTAAGAACTTCAGAAATATGTTCCGTAAACATCTCAAAGGATGTATGGAGTGTCGTCGGCAATGAACCGAGATAAACCACCCCCATGTAAATGCAGAGTATGGCAATTATATTCTTATTTTTTTCTTCATCATTTTCCGAAGGAATAAATGGGTTCAATATTGCTCGGAATACAGATTTTGCAGTGCGCTTAACTAGTACTTCATCCGTACTTTGTTCATTCTCTTCTTGCTCTGTTTCCTCATGTTTTAATTCTTCAGCTATCTCTACCTCCGTTACATTCCTCTCTTCAAGAATCATAAGGGCGGCTTGTACTGCTTCCGCCTGATATTCATTCTCCGAACGAATAATATTCAGTAATTCTGCTGTTGTATAATTCTTATACATTTCACCAAAACTATTCATATTATCATTCATGAGAATGTTCCTTTTCCATTATATGGGTTTAATTTTCGGGTCTCACAGTTAAAGCCAATTTTTTCGGTGCAATGTTACAGTATGAGGTTATGAGTGCATCCATCAGTATTTCTTTCTGCACGCTACTCAATCGTATAAAGGTAGCACCTTTAAGTCCCCATTTATTCGGAACAGGATATATGGAAATCTTATCAATAGAACAAAAAACATGCTGGTCTTCCGGCGAAAGCAATACGCATAGTATATCGTCCTTCTCACTGTAGGTGGCAAATATTTTCTTTTTTACTCTGAATGATGTTTTTTCAAAGTGCGGCAATTCGATTGATTCGGGCAAACTAAGGGCAAATTCTCGAACAAAGTCAAAACTAATCATAGTAGTACGGTATTTGTGTTCGGTTTATTTCTTTCCACCGTTTTGTTTCCTATCACATGTAACGTACTTAACTTACTAAAAAAATCTTACATTTCCTCAATCAACTTCTGCACATGGTTCATGTACCAATGAGGTGTACTTGTTGCTCCGGTTATTCCGACAGATTGTACATCGTCAAACCATTCTTTTTTCATTTCGTCGGTATTTTCAATAAAGTATGTTCTTTCATTCACTCCCCTGCATACATCGTATAGTACTTTACCATTACTTGATGCTCTTCCCGCAACAAATACAATTATGTCATTTTCGGCTGCAAATTTCTGTAATTGCGATTCCCTGCCCGAAACTTGTCCGCAAATTGTATCTTTTGCATGAAATTCCACCGCAATATTTTCCATCGAATCAATAATTAATTCATTGATTCTTGATTTTAGTGCATCTTTTATTTCGAGAAACGTAGGTCTATCCATTGTTGTCTGCGAAAAAAGCACCGATTTGCGCGAAAAGTCAACATAACTTAATGCTTGTTCCACATTTTTCACCACTATACATTCATCATTACATACACCTCTCACCCCAAGTACTTCCGCATGGTCTTTTTTGCCGAATACTATCACCTGGTACCCCTGATCGTAGAATTTCCGTACACGCTCCTGCAATTTCGTTACTACGGGGCATGTAGCGTCTATAATCTCAATACCTAATTCAAATGCCTTTCTATATGTTTCAGGCGGTTCGCCATGTGCGCGTACCAAAACTTTTGCCCCCGTTCCGGCAATCGTTTCAAAGTCATCCACCGTTATTGTTTTAAGTCCCTTTTGTTCCAATCGCTCTATTTCTTTCGGATTATGGATTATATGCCCAAGCACATATACTTTTTCGTACTCTTGCAATGATTCTTCGGCAATTTGCACCGTGCGAACCACTCCCCAACAAAAACCCGAAAATTTATCTATCGTAACATTCATGGTGTTTTACTTTCTTCCAGAGATAATATTCTCGGCAAGGACGATTATCTTCTCCGTTTGTTCTTCTATTGTCATTACGGATGTATCTATTTCAATGGCATCATCGGCTTTTCTTAAAGGCGAATGTGCTCTTGCAGAGTCAAGCTCATCACGTTCGTTTATATTACGCCTAATATCATCAACAAAAAATTTCCCGCCTTTTGTCATGAGCTCCGCGACACGCCTTTTTACTCTTTCATCTATAGAAGCGACAAGATATATCTTCAATTCGGCATCAGGGAATACAACCGTACCGATATCACGCCCATCCATTACAATACCGCCCTGCTCACCCAATGTTCTTTGTAATTGAACCATTTTGGCTCTTATGGATGCAATACTGCTATAATGGCTCACATTGTCGGATATATTCGGCATACGTATCAAATCCGAAACATCATTATTATTAACGTAGGTATGCTGTACGCCCTCTTCGTCGCGCGATAAACTAATGGAAACGGATTCTAAGAAAGTATCCATTCGTTTGTCATTTGGCAGAATGCCGTTTTTTAAAGCATGTAAGGTTACTGCTCTGTACATTGCCCCCGTATCAACATATACATAGCCGAAATAATCGGCAACACGCCTTGCTGTTGTTGATTTGCCGGAGCCGGCGGGTCCGTCAATAGCAATAACAATTTTGTCTCGTTCTGTCATCAAATATTCTTCTCCGCTACCATATCAATAAATCTCATCAACGTATTTTTTTCAGAAAGATTTTCAACTACGAAATGCGCCCCGCCCGAAAGCAATTCTTCCGAAGAGCAATGTCCTGTTGCTACACCTATACATAACATATTATTGGCAAGCGCGCAACGTATATCACCATGCGAATCACCTATTATAATGGTTGCTTCCGGCACAAAGTCATGTTTAGGGTATAAATCACTTGCCCTTTGTAATGCAAGTAATGGCAAATCTTTTCTATCCTCACTCTCGCATCCGTAAGCACCGAATGTGAAGTAATCATGTAGTCCGTGCGGTTTTAGTTTTAAGGAAGCACAAGTTCGGTTATTGCCCGTTACCAAACCCAAACCGATACGCATATCATCGGCAAGGTGTTTAAGAAGTTCATGCACGCCGGGTAATACTTCAATCGAATTTTCTGAAAACAGATCGGCGGAATGCCTTGTCAGCTCAATAATAACATCATCCGTTTTACGTTTTACCGTATCATCGTTCAATCCCAAGTTTTTACCGACTTCCGCTATAATCTGCCTATCGGTTTTACCTGCAAAGTTTCCCATTTGTTTGGCATTCGGTCTTATTCCGAATACACCGGCAAAGGAATCTGCAAATACCTGATGGTTCAATCCGGGCATGAGCGAAACCAAAGTTGAGTCAATATCGAAGAGTAAGACAATTTTTTGTTGATTGTTCGTATTTATACTTGGTTTGAGTCTATTTTGTTCTTGTGATAGTAATTTTGAATCATTGGAAATCATGTGGAGATAAGAGTCTTTTGTGAAAAGTGATGGCAAAAATACGCAGCCGGATATATCCATAGTTATTGTAAACTACAATGTAAAGGACTTCCTCTATCAATGCCTTAAAAGTATTGAGGCAGCTTCGGGGGATATTGTCATCGAGACTTTTGTGGTTGATAATAATTCAACCGACGGCTCTATGGTATTATTACCTAAGCATTTTCCATCAGTAACATTCATACCTTTAGAACATAATATCGGTTTCGGCAAAGCAAATAATGTAGCCATTCAAAAAGCCAAAGGGCAGTATATTCTTCTGCTCAATCCCGATACACTTCTATCGGAAAACACATTAAAAGCCATGATGTCTTACATGGAAAAACAACCTAAGATCGGTATAGCCGGATGCAAGGTTTTGAATGAGGACGGTACATTTCAAGCATCCTGCAGAAGGGGCTTTCCGACACCATGGGCTTCTTTGTGTAAATTATTCTATCTGGAAAAACTTTTCCCGAAGTCGTCACTCTTTGCTCAGTATAGCCAATCGTTTCGTAGCGCGGATGATTCATATTATGTAGATGCAATCAGCGGTTGTTTTATGTTCTGCCGTAATGAAGTTTTGCAGCAGCTACAGGGCTTCGATCCCGAATTTCATATGTATGGTGAAGATATTGACCTATGTTATCGCGCAAATGGCATGGAATGGAAAACGGGTTATTTCCACGAGACCACCATCATACACTATAAGGGTAAAAGCACAAAACGCAGTTCGCTTAATGAGATTAGAGTTTTCTATGATGCAATGGAGATATTTGCGAAAAAGCATTTCGGCAAATCTCACACCTTTTTGTTTTTGCTACGTTTTGGTATAAAAACAAGAGAGCTATTAGCCAATATAGTACGCTATGAACGCACATTCGGAGCTATATTTTGGGATGCACTTTCTATAAATAGTGCTTTATTATTTGCCACTCCATACCGTTTTAACAGTATGTTGGGCTTCCCTGAACAGGCATATCCATTGGTATTTATTGTTCTGACTATAGTACTTTGCCTTAGCCAGTTTTTTTCCGGTGCATACTTTGAAGGAAAATCATACATACGCAAAACGATACTCGGTTATGCAATTTCCTTCTTTGTACTATCATCTCTCACCTATTTTTTTAATGAATATGCCTTTAGCCGAGGCGTTCTGTTATTGACCATTGCCATCGGAGTAATACTCTCCACATTTGGAAGAAGCATTGTAGCTGTGTATGATAAAGTACGTGGTGCTGAATCTGAAAAACGTATTGGAATCATAGGTCATGGACAGCATGCGGTAAGAATAATAGAAGCATTACTCGGCACGGAATCACAAAGGGCGCATATAGTAGGCATTATTACCGTTGGTCAATACGATAATGGCATATACGAGGGCATTCCGATACTTGGTGAAGTTGATTATGTGAAAAAAATTATTGAAGATAATGCCCTTAACGAAATAATAGTTACCGATAATGCCATTGATAAAACAACAATAATGCAGCTTGCCATACAACTCTCCGTTATGAATATACGTCTTCATGCTGCGGATGATTATGATGATATTATCACTGCACGAATTGTGAATAGTGTTTCAGGTATGGAACCGACTGTACCTGTCTTTAAGGCAAGTTTATTGCGAAATCGGGTACTAAAACGCCTTTTTGACCTTGTTTTTAGCATTTTTCTTTTGACACTTGGTTCTCCTATTGTATTTTTGTTCGCAATAAACAAAAAAAGTGCTCTCCATAAGTTGTGGGATGTAGTCAGGGGAAAGAAAAGTTTGGTAGGGATCTATTCGACAAAAAGCAATGATCCGCCGTTTATCAGAATCGGCATAGCCGGTTTAGCGCATCTTAGTCGACCTCAATTGTTATCGAATCACGCTCTTGAAAATTTAAACGACTATTATATACGGAACTATTCGCTTTCCCTTGATTTGGAAATTTTACTAAGATATTTCTTCCGACGAAAACGTGGCAAATAAATACATATTAGACTTTGAAAAACCGATAACTGATTTGGAACTCAAAATCGCCGAGATGCGCGAGATTTCCAAAACGATTGACCTTGGCGAACAGATTACAGAACTTGAAGCTAAAGTAGAAGAGTTACGATCGGACATTTATACGAATCTTACTCGATGGCAAAGAGTGCAGGTTGCACGCCATCCCGATCGTCCTTATACTTTAGATTACTTCCAAAATACGTTTACTGACTTTATAGAAATTCATGGTGATAGGGCTTTTGGAGATGATCCGGCAATAGTATCCGGCTTTGCTTCATTGAACGGTAAAAGTGTTGCTGTTATCGGTCATCAGAAAGGACGTGATACTAAGTCCAATATTTATCGTAATTTCGGAATGCCAAATCCTGAAGGGTATCGTAAAGCACTACGTATTCTGAGATTGGCGGAAAAATTTAACAAACCTGTAATATGTTTACTTGATACGCCCGGAGCGTATCCGGGTATTGAAGCCGAAGATAGGGGGCAGGCACAAGCAATAGCGGAAAACCTATTAGTCATGTCTAAATTAAAAGTACCCATTGTAGTGGTAGTAATAGGTGAAGGTGCCTCAGGGGGTGCTTTAGGAATAGGGGTAGGCGATCGGATTTTAATGCTTGAAAATTCTTGGTATTCGGTAATAGCACCCGAAAGTTGTTCGAGTATCTTGTGGCGAAGCTGGGATTATAAGGAACAAGCTGCCGAAGCATTACGATTAACGGCACCGGACTTATTACAGTATAATGTTATTGATAGAATAGTTAAAGAGCCGATAGGGGGAGCTCATCGCTCTCCACAGATTATGTACGGCACACTTCGCGGGGTTTTAACAGAGGAAATACAAACGCTTCAACAATTAGATGTTGAAGAGATGTTATCGGCTAGAAGAAAAAAATTCTACTCCATGGGTGTTTGGTCTGAATAATTCTTCGCTGTAATTATTATGAAAGTTTATTTTATTCACTTTTCTTGTGATTGTTCGCCAAACCCTTGACCGAACCTTCACACATTTTTTTGCGCTTATGAGCAATGAACAGGATATACCGTTCGGAATGGATTCAGCCGAATCGGATAAAGATGCCCGGGGGAATACCTCTCAAAAACGTACTCGTCGTGAGCCACAGCCGGACGGGATAGGTAATAGTGATAGTAATTTTAATCGGCAAGATTCCGATAATCGTTCCGGTAACTTCCAGAATCGCGATC
Source organism: bacterium (assembly GCA_022844575.1). GTDB lineage: Bacteria > Bacteroidota > Ignavibacteria > Kapaibacteriales > UBA961 > UBA2353. Next base: position 11,190 of record JALHLL010000026.1, on the reverse strand, counting down.
GTCAATATAATCGCCCATATACCGATAATCGAGGTACGGATAATCGTAATACGGATAACCGTAGTACCGATAACCGCAACAGACCGAATAATTATACTCCTCGTAATAATTACCGTGACAACCAAAGCGGGGGCGGAGGCAATTACAACAGAAACAATTACCGCGATAACCAAAGTGGCGGGAACTACAACCAAGGTGGTGGGAACTACAACCAAGGTGGTGGTAATTACAACAGAAATAATTACCGCGATAACCAGAGTGGCGGGAACTACAACCAGGGTGGTAACTACAACAGAAACAATTACCGCGACAATAATCAGGGTGCTGGTAACTATAACCAAGGTGGTAATTACAACAGAAATAATTATCGTGACAATAATCAAGGCGGTAGCAACTACAACCAAGGCGGCGGGAATTATCCAAGAAATAATTACCGTGACAATAGCCAAGGAGGCGGCAGTTATCCAAGAAATAATTACCGTGACAATAGCCAAGGAGGCGGAAATTATCCAAGAAATAATTATCGCGACAATAACCAAGGCGGCGGGAATTATCCAAGAAATAATTATCGTGACAATAATCAAGGCGGTAGCAACTACAACCAAGGCGGCGGGAATTATCCAAGAAATAATTACAATAACAGAGGGGACGGACAAGGCAATTTTGAACGCCGCGATAATAGGCAAATGAATCGTCGTCCTAACAATAATAATAATCAGAGACCTAATAATAATCGTAACAGATTCAATAAGCCGCAACCAATAGATCGAGAGAAAAGACCGCAACCACGCAGACCTCGTTTTACTCCTCTTGTAAAAGTTCTGAGAGGTATGGGTTTTGCGTCACCGAGAATTTGCGTAGAGATTGTACGTTCCGGCAGAGTATTTATAAACGGAGAGGAATCGTTAAATCCGAATTTAGGTGTTAATTTACGTAGGGACGATGTGCGTATTGACGGCTTCAATCTGAACGATGTAAAACAATCCATCTATTTGGTAATAAACAAACAGAAAAATGTAGCCGGTTCAAAAGAACAAGATGATAATTCGATATTCAGGCAATTCAGAGTAAAAGACAAGCTCTATTTCCCATTCGGTTGTTTGGAAAAATCTACATCCGGTTTGGTATTTGCAACAAACGATGTACGATTTAAGAATCCCGATAGTGAGGAAGTACTTTCGATACCGATACAATATCGTATTAAAATCAATAAGCCGTTAACAAAGGAAGAGATTCAAGAATTATCCGATAAATTTGGTACGGAAACTATTTCAGGAAATACTTTTAGTTTTATTCAGGATTATAAACGCCATTCATGGGTTTTCTGTGCGGTTACCAATACCAAACCTGCCATTATCAAGGCATTCCTGAAAAGAAACAATATAGAGCCCCTTTCTATTGAACGCTATTCCATCGGTTCTATTACAAGCGATTTATTACAAAGAGGTATGTGGACTCGATTGACATCCCAAAATGTAGAAAAGATGCTTTCGGAGCCAATTTCAATGCCTGTAATTGAAAAAGTAGTCGAATCGGATTCTGATGATGAAAATGAGAATCCCAGTTTTAAGAAAAGGGTACAATCGCTTTACAGACATTGGTTTATAAAACAATAAAAAAGGCCCCTCAAATGAGGGGCTTTTTTTTAAACTTGCTTGCGAGTATAATCTTCTAATAGTACTATATCAAAAAGTAGCAATTCCCTACAACATTATTTCAGTGCCTGTTCTACTGTTAAATTGAAGAAAGTTGTAGTATCACCTCGATAGCCGTACCGGACTGATCGTGTATATATTGTATCTCTTTCCGCCGGTGAAAGTACTACCGAAATCTCTTTAGAAATATTCTCGTCATCTATCATTTGTCTGATTGTGTATTGCATCGCTTTCACCCTTTTCTCATCGCGTTTCTTTAGAATTTCACCGAGAGTAACATCCTTCCATTCATCCATATTAAAATCCATGGCCATAAATTGAAGTCCTAAGTAAAGTCTGTCGTTTTCGGGTAACTCTGTCTGACATCGCTTACGAATGGTACTATCGGCTTGTATTTCACCCATTGTATAATCATGAATACTTTTCTCGCCACACCCGAAAAAAACAAACACAGCAATAATTAAAGTAATTGAACGCATATAAACATCCTCATTTTAAATTATAGTTTTTAAATTACAAAAAATGCGATTAAGAACAAGAACATATCCTATTAGCCATAAGATAGAGTAAAGTCGGTTTACTTATAATCTCATTAGTTCATAGTTGTTGCAAACGTTTACGAGCACGCGGTATAAATTCACTTGTCGGGAAAGTGCTTATCAATTTATTAAATGTTTTTATTGCCTCATCTTTTCTTCCCTGACGATAATAGGTCTCCCCTATCATAATCATGGCATCATCCAATTTTGATGAATTTTTCTGGCTTAATATCATATTAAACTGTGTTAATGCCTGCTCATAATTGCCGGTTGCAAAAATAGCTTCGCCAAGCCAATATTGGGCATTCAGCTTCGTAGCCGCATTTTCCGGTTTTGCAATCGCCGATTGCAGATGTGGTATTGCCTGCGTATATTCACGCCGCGATATTAACCGTAGGGCATTTCGATAACTTGAGCCAATTAATGAATCGTTTTTAGGCTCTTGTTTTGTTATACCACTTTCCCCATCGGCAATAATCGGTTTTTGTTCGTTTTGATTTTCCTTCTTTTTCAGTTCGGCTGTCAATATCTGATTACTCTTTTTTGAGGAGCTTAGTTGCTTTTTTGAAGGTTCGGCCTTTTCGTCCGGCAGAATAATATCATCATTGGTTTTTTTTGTTTCGGGCTTAGTTTTCCCTTTCGGCTTCACTACATCTTCTGTTTTTTCCGTTGGCTTTGGGGTAGATACCAATGTTTGTTTTATTACCTCCAAATCGGAGCGAATTTCATGAAGCTGACCGAGTACAGAATCCGTAGCCGTAAGCACTTGTTGTTGATTTTCCGTAATCTCGCTCATTTGCTCACGAAGTGTCGGCAATCTTTTCAGTCCCGTTACCGCCACTTTGTTTTCTTCTTTAACCGGATCGGTAAAAGTCATTTCCTCAATGGTACGGTTATTGGTATTAGCTGAAGGTCGCGGACGGGAAAGTAGGGTAGAGAGAGGTGTAAGCCCCTCACTATTATCCCCTGACAAATCTTCATTTGATACAACAGAGTTAGATTTGCACCCAACAAGAATAGTCAGTACCAATATGACGGTGAAGATACTCGTCTGTGACCTTAAGAAGAATAGTCCATATTTCGCCGCATGGCGTTTATTCATCACATTAAAACCAAGTTATACTAATGAAGTACCTATTGACAAGGTTTATGCCAAAAATATCCGCTCGACTATGTATTCGGATATTTATAGTCATGTGCTTTATGCAATACGGAACTTTTGCCCAAACTGAAGAAAGCAGAAAACTTGAATTGGCACGCAGTTATGAGGAAAGCGGTAATACAAGAGAAGCAAGTCGCCTCTATCAGGAACTGTTTGTAAAAAACAAACAGAATGAAGAATATTTTGAAGGCGTAGTAAGGACATTACTTGCCTTAGATCAACCCAATTCTCTTTTGCCGATTGTTCAAGAAAAAGCGGATACCGATAAGTCATCACAAATTCATGCGCTTCTCGGTACATTATTATGGACAACAGGCAAACAAGCCGAAGCTGAAAAATCATGGAATACGGCATTAGCATCTTGCGGAACAATAACGGAATGTTACCGTGATATAGCAACAATGCAATCACGATTACGGCTTTATGATAAAGCGGTAGCCACATTGCTTACGGCAAGAACAATGTTGGAGTCGCCAATTCTTTTTGCCGATGAACTTAGTCAATTTTATGCTGCGACGGGTAATGTGGAAAAAGGCACGGAAGAAGTGATGAACTTATTTGCCGCCACAAAAAGCCTGGGCTTGGCACAGGGTCGTTTAAGTGCACTGATGCTCACAGAAAACGCAAACGCACATATCAGTAAAGCATTGGAAAATGCTTTATCAGAACGACCTGATGATTATAATGTGATGATGCTCCAATTATGGTTTTTCCGAGAATCGAAGCAATATCGTAAAGGATTGACTGCCGCACAAAGTTTGGATGAAAGAACCCGTTCTCAGGGTCGTGAACTTCTGAACTTTGCAAATCTTGCAAGTAAGGAAAGTGAGTACGATATTGCAATGGAAGCATTTACAAAAGTGATGGACTTCGGCAAAAACACACCGTATTTTATTACCGCACTGTATGGTTACGCTTCCTCATTGGAAGAGAAACTATTAGATCGTGATTCCGTTTCGCGTGAAGAAGCGAATGGTATTATAAATAAATATCAGGAGATTATCAAGGATTTCCCCGATAATCAATTAGCGAATGAATGTCGGTACCGAGTTGCTCAAATTCATAATAAGTATTTATCCGAGCCGGATAAAACAATCGAGAACCTTGATTTTATTATTAAAACATCAGCAGGTAGTACATTGGCTGCAAATGCAGCACTTTTTGCGGGCGATATACGTTTGCAACAAGGCGATATGAAATCGGCAAGTAATTATTATCAGACCGTTGCTCGAATGTTATCCCGTACGCTACAACGCGAAAGTGACAAAGCTAAATACTCTCTTGCCTTAATGGAGTATTATGCCGGATATATAGATTCAGCAAAAAATAAACTTGCAATACTTGCGGCAAAAACCGAAAGCGATATTTCCAACGATGCCCTTACCTATATACTTCTTTTTGAAGATAATGAGGATTATACAAGTTGCTTGCAATTATATGCAAAAATGGAATTGGCTACAATCAGAAAAAACCTTTCCGATGTAGAGCAGTTCTATAAACAATTACAGGGTATGTGTGCAAAAGCCGACCTAATGGAAAAAGCACATTTGGAATATGCAAAAGCCCTTATTGCACAAAGAAAATATAATGATGCCGAACAAAATTTAAGACGTTTTATACTTGATTTCTCGGATTCGATATATGGCGATATTGCCTTATCGTTACTTGGTGATGTATTACGTAGTTCATCGAAAAAGGATGAGGCATTATCAATATACGGCGAGTTATTGATTAAATATCCACGCTCAATTTTGTTACAGGAAACACGAGAAAAAATACGCAAACTTCGTGGCGCATAACCTACTATTATGAAAACAACTCAAACAGGATACACAACATTACTCCAGCGTTTTTCGGCAGTTCATAAAAAAGAACTTTTTTATGAACTTATTACTGCCGTCAATAAAACAATTATAATGCTGTGCATATTGGCTATTTGTGCCGGTTGTATTGAACTGCTGGCAAATGGTGATATTCCCTTCCGTACTTTTCTTTATTATTCTTGCCTTACGGTTTTTACACTTTTTTCCTTGTATCGTATAATACCGATAGCATTACGATACTTCGGTATTCGTAATTCATTTAATCCTTATGAAATTGCCAAAAGAGTGGGTAATGCTTTTCCCGATATCCGCGATACATTGCTTAATGCTTTCCAATTAGCGGGTAATGAATACCAACAGGGTTCAAAAGATTTTATAGAATCTGCTTTCGATACGGCTTTTGGTTCAAGTACAAACAAAGATTTTTTTGTTATTGTCGAAAAAAAGGAAATTCAACGATTTGCCTTGTTCACAGCTGTATCGGTACTTGTGTTATTCGGTTTGTTTGCTGTACCTGCTTACCGTTCTTCTTTAGAAAGAGTAATCAATTATAATACATCGTTTTTACCTCCGGCTCCGTTCAGTTTATCGGTCAATCCTATGCACGATAAAAAATTAAGAGGAGAAAAAGCCGAAATACCTCCTGCCAATGTAATTCTGAAAATACGAGAATTACAGCAGCAAAATTTCGATTCGCATGAAATAAAACCGGATGCAAACGGGCATTGGACTTATACTGTAAGTTCATTAACAAACAGCATAGAATATTTTGCGGAAAGCCAGTGGCTTAGTTCAGCGGTTACAAGCGAAGTAGGTACTATTATGGTAAGCGATAAACCGATACTGAAATCACTTTCAGGTAAAGTGTATTCGCCTGCTTATGCACAACAACCCACAATAACTTTACATGAAGATGCTGCCGATATTGTAACATTACGCGGCTCTGTTACGGATATGGAAATTCTTGCAAATAAGCAGCTTAATCGTTCAACCATTATTCTCTTGACACCAAAAAACGATTCGAGCGGGATTCCGTATGATACGATAAGAAAAGAAATGTCCATAAATGGTCGTAGGGCAAATGGTAAATTTACGGTAAACTCAAGCGGTGAATATTACATAGAATTACTTGATACCGACGGCTTAACAAATGACTCACCCATCCATTATAAAATCATTGCTCAAACCGATAATTCTCCGGCGATATCGCTCATTACCCCGCAGAATGATGTTACGGTAGATGCCTCGGCTATGCTGCCTATAAAACTTGCTGCCGATGATGATTACGGATTTACAACCCTAACACTTAACTATCGTTTGGCAGAATCGAAATATGGTAAAAAAACAGATCAGTTTACAGCAATAAGAATACCCATTTCCCAGAAGGAAAAATCCGTTACCGTCCCCTATTTGTGGGATATAACTAAGATAGGTATTTCGCCGAGTGATAAATATGAATTTTATTGCGAAGTTTTCGATAATGATAATATATCGGGACCAAAATCAGCACGAACACAAACTGTTTCCGTAAAATTACCTTCATTGGATGAGGTTTTAAATGATTCGGGTAAACAACAAGAGGAAATTCGTAAAGACCTTGAAGAAATAGCCAAACAAGCTGAACAATCGCAAAAAGAAATGGAAAAACTGCAAAGGGATTTGAGAAAAGACAAACAAATGGACTGGCAGGATAAAAAGAAAATGGAAGACGCTTTACAACAGCAAAAGGATTTGCAGAAAAAGTTGGAAGATGTATCACAAAAACTTGATGATATGTCAAAAAAGTTGCAGGATAATAATGCCATATCGAAAGAAACTTTAGATAAGTATCAAGAACTACAAAAATTGATGAAAGAGGTAAATTCTCCTGAATTGCAAAAAGCAATGGAAAAAATGCAACAAGCTATGCAGCAGATGTCGCCTCAACAAATGCAGGAAGCCATGAAACAATATCAATTCAATGAAGAGCAGTTCAAAAAACAAATTGAACGTTCATTGAATATTATGAAACGCTTGAAAGCGGAACAATTAACCGATGCGCTCACCAAAAGGGCAGAGCAATTGGAAAAGAAAATAAATGAATTACAAAAACAAACAGAAAATACAAATGCCAATGACCAGCAGCGCAAAAGCGATTTGGCAGAAAAACAAAAAGATTTGAGTGATGAGGCAAAGGACATTAAAAAAGACCTTAATGACCTCGAGAACCTTATGAAGGATATCAAACAAAATATGCCGATGGATAAACTTGCGGAGGCAAAACAAGAGTTTGGTGAAGAAAGTAGTGACTTAGCGGAACAAATGGAAGAAGCAGCCGAAGAAATGGAAAAGGGACAAACGGAAAAATCAAGTCAGAAACAAAAATCGGCAGCACAAAAAGCAAAAAGTTTTGCACAGAAAATGAAATCACTCAAAAAGGAAATGAATAAGAATCTTTCCAAAGAAGTGATAAAACAAATGCAAAAATCTGTTTCGGATTTATTGGATTTATCGCAGAAGCAAGAACAATTACGTAAAAACTCACAACAATTAGACCCCAACTCAGCACAATACACACAGAATGCACAAGAACAGAAAAAACTGCAAGAGCAATTAAATAATGTTGCTCAAAGGATGGCCGATGTTTCGCAAAAATCAATGGCTATGACCCCCGAAATGGCAAAGAACATAGGAGAGGCAATGCAGAAAATGCAACAAAGCGGCGAACAACTCTCCAACAGAAACGGGCAGCAGGCGGCACAACAACAAAGCCAAGCCATGTCATCCATGAATAAAGCAGCTATGCAAATGCAAGAAGCCATGCAGGGAATGAAGAATCAGGGTGAAGGTGGCGAAGGAAGCGAAGGCGATAATGGCGAGGGAGACGGCAAAGGAAAAGGAAAGGGTGGAAAAACACCGGGAGGTTTTATGCAAAAATTACAACAAATGGCAGGACAACAGCAGCAAATTAATCAGGGAATGCAACGTTTGCAACCCGGACAAAATGGTGAAATGTCCATGCAACAGCAAGCGGAAATGGGCAGATTGGCTGCTCAACAAGGAAAAGCGATGCAGGCAATGCAGGAACTTGCCAAAGAGCAAAAAGAACAAACCGGAGGTGGTAAAAAAGCATTAGGTTCATTGGATAGAATTGCACAAGAAATGAAGGAAGTAATGACTGATATGGAAACGGGCAATATCAGCGATGAAACTATAAAAAGGCAGGATAAAATCCTTTCACGATTATTAGATGCGACTCTTTCGATGAATGAGCGGGATTATGAAAAGAAACGGGAATCGAAATCGGGAACGGATATGCTAAGAAAAAGTCCTGATCAATTAAATATGAATGGTGTTAAAGCTAATAATGGCAATACGCCACAAGAGAATCAAATTCAATTTACTAAAGATTATGAGCAAATAATACGAATGTATTTTGAACAATTAAATAAGCAAGTAAATAGCGAAGCAAAATAGTTATTCGAGAAGTCGGGCATATAATACTTCATTACTATTTTGAAGCTGTAGTAAGTCCTCTTCCCTATCAATATCAATCAATATCGGCAAATTAAATACCGTTTTGTTTAGGGAATATATTATTTCCGTCGTTCTTTTATAAACGGTATTGGTACTCCATGAGATTTCCTCAAATATTTGCGGATTGTATTCTTTCATTCCCAACAGATAATATCCGCCATCTTGGGCTTCGCCGATTACATAATCATTATTATCCAAAGCAAAAAAAGCTCGTTCAATAATATCAGCCGATATTTCCGGTGCATCCGTACCAATTACCGTACACTTATCATACCCTTCGCAAAACACTTGTTCAAAAGCATTACGTAGTCTCTCGCCTAAGTCATTACCTCTTTGCGACCTGCTTATAAAACTGTTATCTGTCCACTCGTTTACTTTTCCAATATCCTTATCGGATACACAGAATAATAGAATATCAATGTCATCATTTTTCTGAAGAAGAAGGCATTGCTCGAATGTAATTTCACATAAATTCTTATAGAAATGCGTAGCTATCTCATGCCCTATTGTCGCTCCTAAACGTGTCTTTACTTCCCCAATGCGCGGGTATTTGAGAAAAACCATTATACAGTCTTTCTTTTTCATCAGAAATGAATAGGTCCTATTTGTAATTGGAAAGGATAGAAAAGTCTGAATCGTGTTTCTTTACCGAATTCAATAGCAGGTGCAGGAAATTTCACATAATTGAAGCCCTGTTTGAACCAATTATACAAATTAGGTCCATCCGGTAATAAACGCACAGGATTAATATCGAGTCCTATTGTATAAACAAGGTCACCTTCTTTGTATTTAAGATTACGCACGGCATGGCCAACATCAATATTTAGCCATTTGGGCCAGTAACTTTTCCATTTATTCGGCAAAAGATTATGTACATCAACTGCGAGGGTAAATGTCCACCCCGAATAGTCATCAATAAAAATGGTAGATGATTCTCGCGATTGTTGACCAAACCATGGCGGAGGGAAAAAACTTGTTTTATAGGTAAAGTTCTGAAGAAACGGAACATAATGTTGCGCCAAGAACCACCCGACACCAGCAAAGTTTGCATACATATCGCTCCACGAAAAGCCCCATATTTTACCATAACCGTCCATTACTTCAACATAGGTCTGATAAGCCAAAGCTATACCGGCACCACCCCATGTTGCCGCTTCCCAAGAAAGCCCGGAGCCCATTAAAGCTTCCGAAGCAAGATAAGCGTTAATATATGTACCCCACGCATGCCCAAACTTATCGGCATATAAGGCATAATCGCCGTCCTCAATAAAACGAAACGTTGTGGTGGAATCCCAAAATGTATTAACCTGATAAATATGCAAGGCAGTTGTAATTGCCAAGTAAATACTTGCAAGACCGATAAAAGGCAACGGCTTAATCTTGGAGGTCGTGCGAGGAAGCGAACCGTCAATCGTAACCCGCCTATCACCTGCATATGTAAATAATGACAAAGGTACATAATCCGAAGAATCATTCAATATGGTAGCCGTATTCACACCAATATTCGGGTTCTCATTCGTAATTTCGGTCGAATCGGTAATAATCATACCAATAGCCGTATTCACCGGATTCTCTTCAAAGCAAATTTCCTCTAAAAATTCCGAAGAATCTTGAATCTGAATTGTTAGTTGTGTCGAATCGCAATAGTCGGGATATAAACCGGGGAGTTGCGCATAACAAGGAATCGAAATAAAAAGAAGAATACAAACTAAAAAACCGATTTTCATAGTTGGCTATAATTAATGGTGCTTTTACCCTATAGTGTATTTTTGTAGAAAAAGATATGAATATATCCGGTTTCACATTTGTACGGAACGGCGAAATTCTCGGTTATCCGTTCGTCGAATCTATCCGTTCTTTATTACCACTTTGTGATGAACTCATTGTGGCAGTTGGAAATAGTGAAGATAATACCCTTCAAGTCATTCGTTCTATAAGTAGCAATATACGTACTATAGAAACCCAATGGGACGAAAATAAGCGAAATGAAGGTTCCATACTTGCACAACAGACCGATATTGCGCTTTCTTATTGTACAAGCGATTGGTGTCTGTACCTTCAAGGCGATGAGGTTCTTCATGAAGAAGATTATGCACTTATACGTAAGGAAATGGAAAAAGCCGATAATGATAAGTCCGCCGAATCATTACTATTTCGTTGGCATCACTTTTTTGGCAGTTATGATTATACAGGAGTGGGGCGGCAATGGTATAGACGGGAGATTCGTGCCTTCAAAAATACAGGGGATGTATTTTCATGGCGGGATGCACAAGGTTTCCGTACAAGAAATTCCGACGGAACAATACGTAAACTACATGCTCGACAAACGGAAGCGCGTATTTTTCATTATGGTTGGGTACGACATCCGAGAATACAGCAAAAAAAACAATTCGCTTTCCAACGATTATATCATAATGATGAATGGATACAAAACAATATTCCCAATACGGAGGAATTTGATTATTCTTGTTATGAGGTAAAAAAATACATAGGTA
>JALHLL010000025.1:20871-24075 GCA_022844575.1 bacterium | reverse complement strand
GCCGTTTTAATTTGTAATAATTCTTTTGTCCATGAAAGCGGAGTCATGACTAACCGACTATAACGGTAGGGATTGTTTATATTCCCGTATAATGCCGTAAGGCGTGGTTGCAATACTTTTTTTCCGAAGAGTGTGATATACTCATGTTTCCAGCTTATTGTATCTCTTAAAGTCTCAAAAAAATATTGAGACTCTTGTTTCGAGAAAAAATCCGGTATATATTGTAATAAATGTTCATCGCTAAAAATTCCGTCCGGTAGATATTCACCATCGGAAAATAAGGATATAGTCTTTTGCAAACTTGCCTTCATAGTGGATTTGAGTTCATGAATTTCATGTTTTTTTGACGAGTTTTGCAATACAGTATTTTATAAGGTATTATGTATGTCATCAGTTATACTGTCGAAAAAACAGGCGAGGAATATTTCATTATACAGACAAGGTTTGCAAAAGCCGATTTTCGGTTCGGGTAAAAAAGGAAGTTTGGTTGCAATAGAACGATTAGGATATGTACAAATAGATACTATTTCGGTTGTGGAGCGGGCGCATCACCATGTATTGTACAGTCGTGTACCCGGTTATGAATCGGCTTTGCTTGATGAATTGATTGAAAAAGATAAAACCGTTTTCGAATATTGGAGTCATGCTGCAGCATATTTGCCAATGAAGGATTATCGTTTTTCTTTATCGAGAAAACAGGCACTTACGGGTGGCAGCACTCAATGGTTTGAAGAAGATAAAAAACTGCAGCAATATATACTTGATAAAGTTCGTGCTGAAGGTAGTGTACAAGCAAAAGATTTTGAGCATACTCGAAAGGGAGTAAGCGGCTGGTGGGAATGGAAACCGGCGAAAAAAGCTCTGGAGCATTTGTTTATGAAAGGTGAGTTGATGGTGGCACGACGTGAGGGATTCAGAAAAATATACGATTTGCCTGAAAGGGTTTTACCGGAAACAGTAAATACGGTAAAACCGACTTTGGAGGAATATGCCGAATATTTAATTTATTCTACTATTAATTCTCTCAGTTTGGCAACGGTTGATGATATTGCTCACTTGCGGTCGGCACACTTGAAAACGTCTGTTAAGAAAAAAATACAAATTCTAATTGAACAAAAAAGGCTTCTGTCCGTACTGTTTAGTGGAACGGAAGATACATATTATACAACGGAGGAAATTCTTAATGAAAGTTCGACGAGTCGAAAAAAATATGTTTCGATACTTTCTCCTTTTGATAATTCGACTATAAGGCGTAAAAGATTATTAAAACTATTCGATTATGATTATACGATAGAATGTTATGTTCCGGAACCGAAAAGAAAGTATGGTTATTTTTGTTTACCTGTTTTGTACGGAGCGGATTTTATCGCCAGAATTGATTGTAAGGCAGAACGTAAAAAGAAAATATTCTCAGTTGTCAATCTCTTTCCCGAAAACGGATACTCAAAATCGGAGTGTGGAGATATTATTGGTGATGAGTTGAAGAGATTTGCATTATGGAATGGTTGTGAAACGATTGAGTGGAAATAGCAATGATAGTGCAAAGTGAATTGAGGAAATATCAGGTGATTAATCGCTCGGCTAAGAATACTATATAGTCATCATTATAACGAGTGGTAATAATAACACCCTTTTTATTGCCCGATGACCATTTTATCTTTTTTCTTAGTTCTTCCGGCTCAATAAAAAAGCCGCGTTTTTTTATTTCTGTAAGATAAGACCATTCCAATGATCGGATTTTCTCTTGAAGAATTTTTTCATTGTATCGGAAATAATCAATAATCGAAAACATCTTATACCATGGCGAAAAAGCGGGGACTCTTTCCGATATTCCATACCCAATTCTACTGTCAAAAACAGAGAGGGAGTGTTCTGCAAAAAAACTACCGAGATAACCACTTCGTATAAGTGCGGGATGTGGTTCTATAATATAAGCAGCGTTCTCAGGATTAAGTATCGGGGCTTCCGTAAAATGTTCAGGTTCCCATGCTAATGAAATATCCGGTAAATAGACAGCGCCGTTTTTTATATCGGATCCATTCCATAATACAATTTCTCTGCATTCATTTTTAAACCCGATAATCTCTTTTTTCCAATGTGACGGAATATAATCATCGGAAAAAGCCGGTGAAACTTTTATTCCGAATATTTTTTTTGGCGTTACGGAAAACAAATCAGTAAAGGAAGGCGAATAGTTCTGCGGAGAAAAAAAACGTTGTTCTTTATTCCTTCTTGCCGGATCAGCCCATATTCCATCCGGCATAAATGGCGGATTTTTTAGGAAACTCTCCGCTTCCGCATTCATTACTGTAATATTATCCACTGAATTTCGCACAAAGTTTCTTTGGGCAATATGTGCCGTTAAGGTATCGGCTTCATATGTTACAATTTCTTTTGCATATTGAGCTAAGTAAACGGTGTCTGTTCCGCTACCTGTGCATAGCTCTATAATTGTTTCGCATTCGGAAAAGCGTGAGGCATGATGCCGTGCTATTCCGGTTGCTGTACTTTGTTCGTATGTAGCTTTTGTAAACCACCAATTTCCGTATGATTTTTCTCTTTCTTCAGCTTTTAAGGTTGATTCGGCAATACTGCAAGCAGTTGATATGATTCCTATTTCGATATCGGGAAATCGTTTCCGAATAGTAAGTATTCTTGATGGGGTAAGTTGGTTACCGTCGGATAACAAGGACGATATATACCGTATCAACTCCTCGGCTAAATTACTTAACCAAAAATTTTCCATACTAATAAGCCGAAGATTGTGTTCAATGTATTGATATACAAAATTACTATGATATTGTATAGTGAGAGAAACGAAATATTATGAAATTCATGGATAACGTAGCTGTCGTATATACAAAGTAAACTGCAATAAAATGATTTGACAATGCTTACGTTATGTTCTCTATATTGACAATGATAAATATGCATTACTCCGAAGAACACAATATATATTTTGTTAGAAAGAAAGTTAAAAATTTTACATTACGCATGCGTAATGATGGTACTGCTTTCTGTACCGTACCGATGCGTGTAAGTTTGAACCAAGCGGAAAAATTTGTTAATGACCATAAAGATTGGTTACAGAAACAGCGTAAAAAGTTAGTGCGACTTTCTGAAAAAAGCGTATTGCCCAATGATGGTGAGGTCTTGTTTTGCGGTGTGATTTATCAACATATAAAGAACAGTGATTTGGGAACG
>JALHLL010000025.1:0-20861 GCA_022844575.1 bacterium | reverse complement strand
GACATCGAAGGATTTGACAAATGCAACTGAACTTGAGGATTGGTATATTGAGCAAGCCATTCGTATTATTCCTTTAAGAGTGGAACAATATGCGGAAAAATTCGGTTTTCATTATAATCGTATTACAATACGGAATCAGAAAACAAAGTGGGGAAGTTGTTCGGCACAAAAAAACTTAAACTTCAATTATAAATTAGTAAAAATGCCTGATTATGTACTTGACTATCTTGTAATTCATGAATTGGTGCATACGGAGTTTTTGAATCATGGCGAAAAATTCTGGCAAAGAGTTGCAGAATGTTGTCCTGATTATATGAAGGCTGAGAAGTATTTGCGAAGGGAAGCGAGATTACTGTAATGTAACAATAATAGGTTTACACATTACTAATCTCTGAATTGTTCAGTACAAGAATAGTATGCGTATCATTTCCGCTTTTTGCAACGGCTTTTGTTAAGAATTTATGAGCCGAGTTGAGGTTGGGCGTTGATAGACTGGAGAAGGGATGGATTCCTGCACCTATAATTATGGGTGCTATAAAAAAGTGTATTTCATGTATGAGTGATGCATCGGCAAATGATGATAATAGTATGCCGCCCCCTTCAACTAAAACAGACGTGATATTAAACTCGTCGGCTAATTTTTTTAAAGCCAAATTCAAATTCGGCTTACCATTGTCATTTTCATCAACACCAATAACATTAACGCCGGCTTTTCTAAGGTTATCTGCTTTTTTTGTTTCTACAAATTGTTTGCTGCAAACAATAATCGTTTTGTGTCTTAAATTATCAGAGAGAAGTTGTAGGTAGAATGGGAGAGATAGTTTGGAATCAAATACAATTCGCCATGGGTTTTTTCCTTGTACATCTCTAACCGTTAAAAGAGGATCATCCTTTTGCGCCGTATTCTTTCCGATAATAACAGCATCAAGTTCAGCCCTTAACAAATGAACACGCCTTCTGCTTTCTACGCTACTTATCCATTTTGAATGACCATTCTTTGTTGCAATACAACCATCTAACGATTGAGCTATTTTTGCGACAACATAAGGCAAGCCAGTGGTTATGTGATGAAGGAATACTCTGTTAATCCATCGGCTTTCTTCTTCAAGTATCCCAACGGTTACTTCAATTCCGCTCTCACGAAGTTTCTCAATACCCTTGCCCGCAACTAATGGATTCGGATCTTGCATACCGATAACAACTCGCTGTATTCCTTTTTCGATGATAAGAGAAGTACAGGGCGGAGTTTTTCCATAATGATTGCAGGGTTCAAGATTTACATAGAGTGTTGCACCGCTTACATCCTCAGTGGCATTCTCCATTGCTCGTACTTCAGCATGTGCATGACCATATTGTTCATGCCAACCTTCCGCAATAATGGAGTCGTTTTTTACAATTATACATCCCACACGTGGGTTGGGAGCAACGGAACCACTTCCTTTTAATGCAAGAAGAAGCGCCTTTTGCATATAGTACGCATCTGATTTCATACTACTCCCCATGAATTAGCTAAACACAAAGCACGCTATATAGAAACAAAGATACTGAAAAACAGACCACAATATTTAATGTAATGAGGATACACTATGTTTTCATATAGTTATCGATAATTACCCCAATGCCTCTTTCCAAACTAATGGTGGGCGCCCAACCGAGTTCTTTTGCCTTTGTAATATCAAGAAGTTTTTGAGGTGTACCGTCCGGCTTACTCGTATCAAACACAAAACTTCCTTCCCAGCCGACAAGTCTTTTTATAAGGAAAGCCAATTCATGTATTGTAATGTCGGTTCCTGCTCCACAATTCAGAAATTCTCCCGTTTCGGAAGCGGAATACCGTTTCATAAAAAACAATGCTGCTTCCGCCAAGTCTTCTGCATGGAGAAGCTCACGCCGTGGCTTACCGCTACCCCAAATAGTTACTGTGTTTTCCTTTATACCTAACGTAGAAAGGATATGCGTGATGGATGATTCAGTCATTTCATGATATGTAATACCAAAACCCAAAGGTCTTTTACTAATATCATTGTAGATCGCAGTGAAGTTTTTTGTTTTCAGATGGTGGGCAAGGATGATTTTTCGGATAAGCGCCGGAACAACATGTGATGTCTCAAGATTGAAATTGTCATTCGTGCCATATAAATTGGAAGGCATAAGGGATATAAAATTTGCTCCGTATTGCCTGAAATAATTGGAGCATAATTTTATGGCTGCGATTTTTGCAATGGCATAGGGCTCATTTGTAGGTTCGAGTTCTCCTGTCAGCAAATAATCTTCACGTAATGGTTGCGGAGCAAATTTAGGATAAATACATGATGAACCGAGATTGAGTAATTTCTGTACTCCGTGTTTCCAAGAAGCATGAATTACATTCGCTGCAATCATAATATTATCGTATATAAAGTCTGCTCTATAGGTATTGTTTGCAATAATCCCACCAACCTTCGCTGCACTCAAAAAAACATATTCGGGTTTTTCGGTCAAGAAAAAATCGTCGGTTTGTTGTTGATTCCTTAAATCAAGTTCTCCACTTGTTCTTGTAATAACATTGGTATAACCTTTCGAATGCAGCTCTTGAACTATTGATGAACCAACAAGACCACGATGTCCTGCAACGTATATTTTCGATTGACTATTCATTTTTCTTCTATCTTCTTCAGGTTATTGTTTTGATATTCTTCTACTCAGTTTAAATGAATTACTGTTTATATAAAAATGGATGATTCTAATTTCGCCAATCGGTATTCCATGTTAAAAACAGTGTTAAGGCATTATTTCCTTCAACATCACGACCATTCGATTTTTGGATGGTTTGATTCATATAGCCGATTTGCACATTCGCCATCTTTGAAAGATTTATTCCTGCTGTTATTCCAAAGCGATTTTGATCGAAGATATTATAGCCGATATTACCACCGAAGTTAACGAATACTTCATTATATCCGGTCGCAAACAAAAAAGTGTTCCCTTCAGAATCACGTGTTAAAGGCAGAGACGCAAGAAATCTGTATCGTAAACGGTTCTGTAATTCATAGCCATCGGTCAATGAACGTAGTTTAGTGTCAGGATTGGGGCTTGTCCAGTTCTGTAGTAATCTTTGCTCCAAACGAAAACGATGTTGAAATTCCCAAGAACCATTGACATTTTTTAAATTCAACTGCTGCCATGGACGATGTTCCGGTCTCGGCTCATCGAGAGCGATGGCCTGTTCGCCATAAGGGTAGGTTAGAAAATAACCATAACCTAATGCAACGTGCGTATTCTCGTCAAAGTGATACATAAGTGCAGTACGTACAAAGCTTTGCTGCCATACATTCAGAAAATCCGATCTTCGCAGTTGGAGTTCAGTCCAAATACTGTACTTATCGGCAATACGATGTGTTCCGAAATATGCAAACCAACCGAGAGTATTCTGTGTTGTATTTTTCCCCGGTCCCACAGAAAAGGATGTAGAATAAAGAGAAAAAAACGACACAATACAGAAAGTTATGATCTTTTTCATCCTATCGCCTCCAAATGTAAGCGAAGTTTACGAACTAAAGCAAGAAAATTTAGACGTTTTACTGAAATGATTCGTTGATTGTATGTAATAGCAATCATTAGGTAGTTTTATAAAAGGAATATGTAAATATGGAACTCTTTATTTGTCGTGGTTTCTCAGGACAGATTGTTCGTGTTGATTGTGAAGATGATTTACCGGTTCAGCATATTATAGGAGCGATGGCAGAACAGCTTGGTATGAATTGGCAACAAGAGCGTTTAGGGCTGTATAATCTGACACGTGATATCGAATATACTTCAGGTGATACGCTTCGACATAGAAATACATGTTCAGGTGATTTGCTCATGCTTGCCGATGGTGGTTCATGTCATAAGAACTAAAACGGTTCTTTGAATTTTTCACCACCCTATTCATCGGACAACTGAATTTTCTCAGAACGCCTTCTTTTTACTTCCGAGTGTTTTTTCTTGTGTTGTATTCTTTCTTCCGTTGCACCAAAACCGGGAAGGGTTTTTTTGCGTACCTTCTTCGGAATCAGCGATTTTACGATAATATCCTTTAACTTCTCATAAGCCCTCTCAATATTCGCATTCTGTGTTCTGAACTCTTGAGATGTGATTGTCAGTTTCCCGTCCTTATCAAAACGAAGAGATTTTCTATTTCGAATTACTTCTTTGGTTGTTTCGGGAATCGTCGGACATTGTTCAAAATCACATTTAAGTTGAATTTTGGTTGACGTTTTATTAACATTCTGTCCGCCGGGTCCTGAAGAACGTACGGCTACTATCTCGATATATGATGAATCAATGGTAATTGCGTCCGAAATTACAAGTGAATGTTTCATTGCTTGCGTGTAAACTTTCTCGGGAAACGAATATGGTATCTTACCATACAAAAATATGCTTAAGCTATTGCTTTCCGTAATGGTTTATAAAAGAATTATTTTTACCATCGTTAAAAACGGATAGATAAGTCTTGTTTGTGTTCCACCTTGCTTACGGAGTATAACCTCTCGTTATGCCCACTGAAGAAGGGAATACTTTATGCCGAGTATAAGGTAATCGATGGTGTTAAACATGTAAGCATAATTAAGTATAGGGGTATAGGTATCTGATTTGTTAATGTTGTTGATTACAGTTTTATTTTTTCATTAACGTTTTGTCATTTGAAATGTTCTTCGCATATTGCGCTTGTAGTTCGTAAATTTTTAAAAATTTTATTTGCTTTGGAGTCGTTTTTATGTCCAAAATGCGTGTTCTTTCGTTTATTGGTGCCGCAGCAATCGCAGTTGCCTCGCTTTCTTCATGTGCCATGACTGTTCCTGTTTCAGCAACAAGCAATCCTTTAGGTAGCAAAGTTGGTACTTCTACAGGTATGGGATTATTAGGTCTTATTGTTTTATCTCCTGATACCGGTATTCATCAAGCTGCTAAAAATGGCGGTATTACGAAGATTTCAACTGTTGACTTTAAAATGACAAACATATTAGGTCTTTATCAGGGTTTTTCTTGTATTGTAACTGGTGAATAATTCGCAAATTTGAAAAAGTTAAAAAGTAGGAATGGTTCTGCGGAATCATTCCTATTTTTTTTAGAAAACGAATATAAATATTGACAAAACAAATGATGATTCGAGGAATAGTCGGTACATTGCTTATAGTCTTTTTTGCAGGTTGTGCCACAGAAATACATGAAACCCGTATTCGTTTCGGTTTGAATTCATGCTTTGCATTAGAGAAAGACGAGAAGGTAGTGGGTGCCGATAAAGAGATTGAGATGTTCTATCGGGAATATTCTGAAATAAAGAATGTATCGACAGCTTTTAATAAAATTATACGCTCACATTCTAATGATTTTATCTTTATTACACTCATTACTGATAAAAAGTTTCAAGATTTTCCTGCCATTTTTTCCTCAGATACATCCTTGAGAAGTTTGACTTTCAAGAGCGGAACTTTAGGTGTCGGGAATGTACAAGAATACTGTGCTGCGGTATCTACGAAAAAAAATCAATGGAACTATTGTTTTGTGTTTTTTGATAAAACAATAGGTCAGCCCTTTCTTATAATTGTTTCGAGCAATGATAAGAAAAAGATAGATTCGTATTTTTCTTCTGTTGAATTAATGAAGAAAAGGTTAGAGTGTGAAGCCCCATCTGAATAAGGTCGTAATTTTACTATGTATTTGTTGTGGTACTTTACTTGCTTGTGCCAGACTCCGACCCGTAGAACTTTTCTATATGGGTAAGAATACAACGATGTATTTTGTTAGCCCATTTACAATGGAAGGAGATGATGGTGATGTGGAAATAGATATTACATACCGTCACTATGAAAATAAAGACTCTTCAAGATTTGCAAGTTGCAAATTTACTTTTTATTCTGAAGTACAAGGAATTGAAAAGGTTTCTTCTGCTTACTTTTTTGTAGAAAAGGATTCAACAAAATTTGAACTTTCCAACCTTGACAGATTTTTTGTAGAGCGAGAAAATAATAAAGCTCGTTACGAAGGAAAAATAGCGTATTCAGATTTGAAGAAGATTTTTTCGACTGACGATTTTAAATTCTACGTTGTTACCCCGCAAAAAGTAATCATGTATGGACCGGATGGTACTGTTGAAAATACTCGGACAGCAGTAAGAAAAGAAATGCTTGATTTAATTACAGATTAGGTTATTTGACAGTATAGGATTATACCAAAATAAGATTCTGTTCTTTTAAGTGTATGAAACCCTCCGATTCGCTTTTTAAGTTAATAAAATCATTAACCATTGCAGAAAAAGGGTACTTTAAAAAGTACACGGCAAAGCATATAATCGGCGAGAAGAATGATTATACTATTCTTTTTGAAGCGATGGATGCTCTTGATGAATATGATGAAGAGGAATTGTTAAAAAGTCTTTCGGAAGAAACGTTTGTACACCGCATTTCCGCCGTAAAAAATTATTTAAATAAATTGATTCTCGAGAGTATGAGGGCTTTTCATAGTGAGGCTACGGCTGAACGTGAATTGCTCGAAATGCTTGCCGATATATCCTTTTTATGGAGACGCAACCTTCGCGATCAGGCGGAAAAAGTAATAAAAAAAGCACTCAAAAAAGCATTAATATATGAAGAGTATGAACTTGCCATAAAGGTTATTTATTGGGCTGAACATGTGTATGCAGATAGTTTAGGCGATGCATATAATGAAAAAATGATGAAGGAAATAAGACTTCTGAAGCAAGATGCGATTGATAAGATTAATAATGCAAAACAAATTAATGAAATTGCATCCGTGCTTGCAGCCCATATGTTTAAGGGTGCTATGCATGAGAAGAAAATACCTGAACAAGAAACCGAAGTAATGCAACTGCCCCTTTTGCAGTCGGAAGAAAACGCCTTGTCATTTCATTCCAAATTGCAGTTTAACCATATCCACATTCTCTATAATACATACTTCGATATTCAAAAAGATTTGGGTCTTTCACATGCACGAAGGCGTTTTATTCTTATCTCCGAAAGAATGGACTTAGCGCGTGAGAAACCGAAGATATATATTTCAGCAGTTCAACAGCTTATGCAGCGCTGTATTTTTCAGAGAAGATTTGATGAGGTTACGCCTGTAATGGATGATATGCGTTTATTTATGCAGTCTTTGCATGGGCCGCAATATGAATCCGTACGGAGTGAGGCGGCTTTTACGGTGGTAAATCTGGAGGCATTGTATATTCTCAATTCTGCACGATTCGATGATGGCGCGGAACGATTATCAGGTTGGGAATCGCTGATAAACCCCTACAAAGAAATTTTGGGTGAAAACATGCTACGCCCGTTATTCTTTAATCTGGCTATCGTTGCTATGGCAGCCGAACTACCCAAAAGAGCTCTTCATTTTTTACAACGTTCATTGGAATACCCCCTTGAGATAAGGCAAGAAATAGTATCTGCTGCGCGGCTTGCCGAGTTATTGGTACATTATGATATGGGAAATGTACGATGGGTTGAATACTCAACACGCTCGCTCTATCGTTACTTCGTTACAAGGGGGCGACTTGGAAAAGTGGAGAAAATTGTAGTAAAATTTTTACGAAAACTTTCTGATGTTCGTACCAATAAAGAACGAATAAAGCTATTTACCACGGTTCTTAATGAGGTAACAAAGGTGCAACATAATGATATACAACTATTTATAGCAACATTCTCATTCGATAGCTGGTTAAAAGCCAAGATAAACGGAAAGTCATTCGGCGAAGTCCTAAAAAAGAAAATTGAGAGTGAAAACCCCTGATTCGATTTACTTGATAGTATGTAGTTCTTTGCCATTCCGACATAGAAATTTTACAAATCTTAGGTTTTTATTAAAATATATACTTGCGGAATTTTGTAACGGTTCATTGTGACTAAACAATGTTTTTTAACTGTTATTAATATTTCGGAGGTTATATGTATCCAGCAATTGTTCTGACACTTTTTAGTGTTATGTGTGTTTCATTTACTTCTTGCAGTCATGAACGTGCCTATGCTGCGGAAAAAAGTACACAAAAGAAAGTAAGGCAAGAAGCACGAATTGAGAATGGGCGTTATATGATTACGATGGGTGGTTGTAATGACTGCCATACACCGCATTATTTGGAAAACTTTGATATCCCTCAATCAGAATGGCTTGTGGGCTCATCAATGGGTTACAAGGGGCCATGGGGAACAACTTACGCTTTAAATCTGCGCCGTCTTGTATTTAAAATGACGGAGGATGAATGGGTGAAATTTGCTTCAACAACCAAAGGAGCTCCGCCAATGCCTTGGATAGCATTGCATAAAATGAAAGAGTCTGATCTAAGAGACATTTATCTTTTTATCAAGTCATTGGGCATGAAGGGCGAGGAAGCACCGGCAATGTTACCGCCCGGAGAAGAGCCGAAAACGCCTTATATCGTTTTCGAACCGATATTTCCTAAGAAATAATAGATGCTAAACTATTAACCCCTTGCTAAAGCAAGGGGTTAATATAGTAATTACTTATTTTTTTGCTTTTCCCTTACTGCGTATTTTTTTTACTTCGGCCTCGGTTATGGTAGGGCCTGTATTACCCCAGCTATTATATACATAGGTTATAACCGCGGCTGCATCGGCATCCGAATATTTGGTAGGCAATGCAACCATTACATTATTGTATTTCTGTCCGTTAACGGTTATTTCGCCTTTTAAGCCGAGTACAACGCTCTCAATAATTTTGTCTTTTGCCGAATTTTTCAGATAATCCGACTTAGCAAGAGGAGGATATACTTTTGGTATGCCGTTACCCGTTGCCTGATGGCATGTTTTACAATACTCATTATATACTTTAGCACCTTTATCCATTGTCGCTTTATCGGCAGAATATGCTGAGCCGACAATCCCGACAGACAATCCGAATAACAATGCGATACGTATTGTTTTTGTGACTAAACCTTTCATCTGTACTCTTTCCCTGTAATTTTTTAGATACATAACATTACAATTTACGTACAAAATTCGGCATTATATGACGTTTCATACATGACAATTATCAGAATGTGTGCCATGAACGGATTTGCCATATGTCCGACATAAAACTCTCCGATCCTTTAGAATAAGCCAAGTGCGAAAAGGTTTATCGGTATTCGGTGGGGCAGAGTGTAGGGTATGTCTTTTTGTTTCTTGTTATAGGCATTAACTCAAAAGTAAAAATTTTACATTGTAATAGTGCTGAAATTTGCTAAAAAAAGCCACTTTTATTCATTAAAACAGATAAACTCTACACAAAACAATGAAAAGTGTATCTCCAAATAGATATTAAAACATATTTTTGCATACTCCAAGTGGGAGAAAGTGGGTGATTTTAAAATACTCCGAACCCGAAATGGGAGAAAGTAGGAAGTATGGAGAAATCGGGCATGCAGCAAAGCCGAGGAAAAACTGATTTGAGTTTTAACGCACTATATACACAATGTCATTTTTCAAAGGACAGGAAACGTTTTCGCTCGATAATAAAGGGCGAGTAAATATTCCGGCAAAAATGCGCAGAGCACTTTCGCCGGATGCTAATAATACGTTTGTACTGACTCGTGGAATTGATAAGTGTATTGTCGCTTATCCATTGGATGAGTGGAAAAAATATGAAGAGCGTTATGCACGAATGAATCAGTTTGATGAAGAAAACCGCTTTTTCCTGAGAACGATACTTGCATGGTGCGAAGAAGTGGAAGTTGATGCACAACAACGCATTATGATTAGTAAGAAATACTTGGATTTTGCCGCTTTGGATAATAAGGTTACCGTTGTGGGGATGATAGACCATATAGAGTTTTGGAGTCCCGACGAGTTTGAGAGATATTTGACAGGTCAGGGTGATACTTATGAACAAATTGCGGCAAAGGTTATGCAGGAGTAAAAGGGCGTGAAGAAAAAACGCCCCATACGGCGCGACCGATCGCTTGAAGAGCAATATGATTATCATTTGCCGGTAATGCGGGAGGTTGTATGCGATTATTTAGTGTGGAATAGTCATGGTTGTTATGTTGACGGTACTCTGGGGGGAGGAGGTCATACGGAAGCAATTCTTGAACGCTTGGCAGAAGACGGGAAATTATTTTCCTTTGATGCGGATGCCGTAGCAATTCAACACTGTGAAGAACGATTTAAACTTGAGCGTGAGGGCGGAACTAACCGTCTTACGCTTATCAATGAAAATTTCATTCGGGCATGCAGCATAGAGGAACTTCGGGGGAAGGCATCCGGTCTGCTGCTGGATTTGGGCGTATCATCCAAGCAATTGGATAGTGCCCAGCGCGGCATAAGCCACCGTGTTAATGCGCCATTGGATATGCGCTTCGGCGATTCCGGTAAGCGTACGGCAGCAGACATCCTGAATGAATGTACAGAGGAGGAAATAGAACGTATTGTACGGGTCTTTGGGGAAGAGCCGTTTTCACGCGCATTGGCACGGCGGCTCGTTCAGCGTCGTCGTGCCGCTCCTCTACGAACAACTTTCGATTTACGAGATGTCTCCGCTTCCGTTATTCCGCCGCATCTGCTTGCAAAATCATTAGCACGTATCTTTCAGGCATTCCGTATAGCCGTAAATGATGAACTTACTGTTCTTGAGCAAACAATTCGATGTTTTACACCGCTTTTAGAAAAAGGTGGTAGAATTGTTATTATGTCTTATCATTCCTTGGAAGATAGAATAGTAAAAACCGTTTTTAAAGAACTTGCCAAAGATACCGATGATACGATAGGTACATTAAAGATACTGACGCCGAAACCGCTTGAAGCCGAAGAAGAAGAAATTGTACGCAATCCGCGAGCACGTAGCGCAAAAGTACGTGTTGCCGAAAAAAAAGCATAGTCCTCTTGCCTAAAATCCGCATTTTTGTCGAAGTGATTATAAGAGAATGAATTATGATTGGCACTTTCCACCGTTCTGCGGTATTCAGAAAAGAATTGGATACATGGGCTCATGAAGGCATTGTTTCCGATGAGCAAAAGGCACTTCTGTATGAGCGTTATCAATTAGGGGTGGATCCGCCTTGGTATTTCCGCTCAAGTTTTATTATTTCGTCAGTTGCATTGACCATTGTTGCTTTGGGATTGTTTTTAATAATTTCAGAAAACTGGCATCACTTCGGCTTAATTTCACGGGTGAGTGTGGGAGTTTTACCCCTTATCACTTCATACATTGCGGGTTTGTATTTTCTCCGTGATAATCAAACTTCCAAAGCAGAACTGACTCTGTTTTTTGCCTCGCTTTGTTTTGGTGCAAATATATTTTTACAAGCACAGATATTTCACATTTCATCATATTATCCGAATGGTATATTATGGTGGGCTTTGGGGTCATTGCCATTTCTATTTATTTTCCGATCGTCCATACATTCCATATTGGTACATATACTAACCATTGTTTGGCTCGGACTTCATACAAATTATGAACATTTTTCTGTGTGGAGCATTATACTATGTGCGAGTTTATTATGGCATGAATATAAATACCCGACTAAAACAACAACTTTGTTATCAATCATTACTTTAGGATATACATTAGTACATTGTGCCCAAGATTTTCCATGGTCGGATTCGGATGAAATACCTCTCTTTATCCTCTCATATGCTATGCTGCTTTATACGGCTTTTTCAATTATGAAGCATAAATATCAAGATGGCTTTGCGGAAAAGTTGCAAGTATTATTGTTGTGGATTTGTTCAGGTATATTTTTATTCTTCACATACATATCTTCTCATATACTTCTGGATAAAATTCCGATTAACGAAATTGGATTGTTACTGATTGGAGTAATACTTACTGTTCTATTCAGAAAGAAAAATTTAGAATATGTACTGTATGGTGCAATTATATGTACAATTCCTTTCAGCTTCAGATATCTATATTCTGGATATGAATATCTGTATTATGAACGAATGACTTGGTTAGAAATATGGGCAAATTGTGTTCTACTATTCGGTAGTGCTATAACAATATGGGTAGGGCTTGCGGAAAAGAAAAAGAATATATTTATGCAGGGTATAATTGTAATGCTTATTCTGGTTTTTGCCCGATATACGGATTTGGTAGGCGATTATATAACAACGGCACTTTTGTTCATATGCTCCGGTTTAGGTTTGTTGGCTGTCAATCATCTCTGGAATAAAAAATATGCGTAAAACATTTCTATTTTCGGGGCTTGCAATAATATTTCAAATAGTGATTATTGTATATATGGTTACGGCAAGTATGATGCCTTTGGTTACAGGGAAGGAAATCGTATTAAAAACCGTACCGATCGACCCTCGCGATTTATTGAGAGGCGATTATGTGACGCTTAACTACGGTTTCAACTATTTAAGACTGGATAGTATTAAGAATGATGTGAGGGGTGGAAAATATAGGTTCGGCGATGAATTGTATATAGAATTGAAGAAAAAAGATAATTATTATGAGTCCGTCGGTCTCTGGAAATATCCTCCTGAAAATAAAACATATATGAAAGTGACCGTTCAACGTTTTTACGGCTTTGAAAAATATGGTTTTGCTTCTTTGAGAGGTGGAATAGAGTCATACTATACGGATAGTGAAACAGCTCGCCGTTTGGAGATGCGCTCGCGAGATGTATCTGCAATAACGGAGGTATATGTAATGGTTGCTCCCGACGGACAAGCACGAATCAAAGACATAAAAATCAAAAAACAAACAAGCATACCGATGGACAGCTTATCCCGTTGACCGATATTTCCTCGTCGAACTTTCGTAATTTTAGATTCGTTCAATTATAAACGAGAGAAAGAAGAGGGTATGTATGAATATATTACTAATCGGTTCCGGCGGACGTGAACACGCCCTTGCATGGGCAATGCGAACAAAGTCATCATTTATGCGTGGTTTATATGTTGCGCCCGGAAATCCGGGGATTTTTGAAGTAGCACGCTATGCCGATATAGATATAAACGACCATGACCAGATTATTCATTTTTGCCACCGTTTACTGATTGATTTGGTTGTTGTTGGACCCGAGCAACCATTAGCACTCGGATTGGCTGATAACTTGCGATCAGCAGGAATTTTTACATTCGGTCCCTCGCGTGCTGCGGCTCGGATAGAATCATCGAAAGCTTTTGCCAAAGATTTGATGAAACGATATAATATTCCAACGGCCGAATACAGACATTTTAGCTCTTCGCAAGTTCAAGAAGCACTGGCATATATAGATACATTTGCTAAGCCGCCGGTTGTGAAAGCCGATGGATTAGCTGCCGGAAAAGGTGTAATTGTTCCTACTTCGCATCAGGAAGCAAAACATGCTGTTATTGACATGTTTGCAGGTGCTTTCGGTAAAGCCGGAGCGGAGGTAGTGATTGAGGAATTTATGGAAGGTGAGGAAGCATCGGTTTTTGCTATTTGCGACGGAACAAATTTTGTAACGCTTGCTCCCGCACAAGACCATAAACGTATAAGCGATGGTGATACCGGAAAAAACACCGGAGGTATGGGGGCTTATGCTCCGGCAGCACTTGTTACGAACGAAATACTGAATAAGGTAAAGGAAAGAATAATCAAGCCGCTTTTAGATGGCATGAGAGCAGAAAAAACACCTTTTACGGGATGTTTATTCTGTGGTCTGATGGTTCACCATGGTGAACCGAGGGTTGTTGAATTTAATGCACGATTCGGAGATCCTGAAACCCAAGCGGTATTATCGGTATTTGAAGGTGATTTGGTACGATTATTAAGTAGTGCCGCACGAGGAGAGATTGATAAAAGTGCGATGAGAACATCAACAAACGGTTATGCGTGTAATGTTGTTTTGGCGGCACAAGGTTATCCGGATGCTTATAAAAAGGGAATGCTCATAACCGGTATTGAGGAAGCGAAGGCAATGAAAGCGAAAGTGTTTCATGCCGGAACTTCTTATGATGAAAACCATGCTCTTGTTGCAAGTGGCGGAAGAGTGCTTGGTGTATGTGGTACAGGAGATACTTTACAGGATGCAATACACATGGCATATGGTGCAATTCCGTATATACACTATACCGGAAAAACATATAGGTCGGATATAGGTAAAAAAGGGCTGGCTAATAAGTCGTAAAACTTTATAGAAGTTGAAAGTTTATCATCACTTTACACAATAATTACGAAAAAAAGATAATGAAGATTTTAGTAACAGGCGGAGCGGGATTTATCGGGTCGCATATTGCGGATGCCTATATAGAACTAGGACATGATGTAACTATAGTAGATAATTTTTCTTCGGGGCGTGAAGAAAATTGTAATCCGAAAGCAGAAATAATAAGGATGGATATTACATCATCGGAAATAGAACGATTGTTTGAGCAAAAACAATTTGATGTATTAAATCACCATGCTGCACAAATGGATGTGCGTGTTTCCGTCAATAATCCGAAATACGATGCGACAACAAATATTTTGGGTGGTTTGAACCTTTATGAAGCAGCTAAAAAACATGGTGTGAAAAAAATAATATTTGCATCTTCAGGCGGTACTGTCTATGGCGAACAGCAGGAGTTTCCCGCGAATGAGGAACATCCGAAAAATCCGCTTTCACCATATGGTGTTTCCAAACTTGCGAATGAGCATTATTTATATTATTATGCCCAAGAACATCGGATTCCTTCGGCAATACTGCGTTATGCAAATATTTACGGTCCTCGTCAAAATCCGCATGGTGAAGCGGGAGTTGTGGCAATATTCGCAAAAAAACTTTTAGCGGGCGAACAACCGATAATTAATGGCGATGGTTTACAAACACGCGATTATGTATATGTAGGTGATGTTGTTATTGCTAATATTTTAGCCTTGAAAGATACGATGACAGGAGCATATAATGTGGGTACGGAAATAGAAAGTGATGTTGCTACTATTTTTAGAAATTTGAACGAAATAATAGACGGAAAGTGTGCAGAAAAATATGGCGAGGCAAAAGCCGGCGAACAAAGACGCAGCGTAATAAGCTATAAAAAAATAAATAAGGAAACGGGCTGGGTTCCGACTGTTGATTTTCGTGAAGGTTTGAAAAAAACTGTAGAGTTTTTCAAGTCGCAATCCTGATAAATACTATTTGCCGATGGCTCACCGACTTCATCAACCCGGTTTTATACAGCGCATATTAGGGAAATGGCGATTAAAAGCATTACTTGCCACCTTTGCATTTGCTATGATTTCCGGTGTTTTGCTCTATACCAATATGCTCGTAAAAGAGCTTATAGAGCGTGAGTTAAACACCGTACAATTTTATGCGGGTATATATGATTATTATATAAAAAAGCCGAATAGCGACCCCGAAAATTTTGTTTTTCTTGTTTACTCGGTCACACCTACAATATCGTTTCCGCTTATTCTTACCGATGAAAAAAATCAACCGAATCTACCTTTACAAGAGTATTCGCTTAATGTGGATATAGACAGTACATTGCCGCCCGAAAAGCAGATGAAAAGGATGCGTGAATTGGTATATGAAATGGGGCAAACATATAAACCGATTGATATAAGAGATAATAATGGTGTGGTAATACAAAGAATTTTCTACACGAATTCCGCACTTATTCGCAAACTGCAATTATTACCTTATGTGGAAATAATAATTGTAGGGGCATTTGTTCTCATCGGCTATGTAGCATTCAGTTATGTACGTAGAAATGAAGAATCGAATATTTGGGTAGGAATGGCTAAGGAGGCGGCTCATCAACTCGGTACCCCGCTTTCCAGTATTTTGGCATGGATAGAAATAATGCGTCTGAACAGTCATGACCCGCAGTCTGTTGAGGAAACGCTTTCGGAAATGGAAGACGATGTAACAAGACTGAATACTATTGCAAATCGTTTTTCAAAAATTGGTAATGACCCCGAAAAAAGTAATGAAGATATAAGTATTATCATTGAAAATGTATGCTCGTATTTTGAACGAAGAGTGCCACATCTTGGCAAAAAAATTACTTTAAAACGCGATTTGAAGCAAGGTATAACAGTATCGGTAAATAAAGAATTGTTCGAATGGGTAATTGAGAATTTATTAAAGAATGCGGTACAAGCAATAGAAGTGAAAAATGGCGAAATAGACATAAATACGAGAATCTCGACACGTGGAAAAGTATTTATAATAGTAACGGATAATGGCAAAGGAATGACAAAACAAGTTCGCCGTCAGATATTCGATCCAGGTTTTACAACTAAAAAACGCGGCTGGGGATTAGGTTTATCTCTTTCTAAACGAATTATTGAAGAATATCATGAAGGCAAAATTTATGTGAAAGATTCCGCTCCGGGCAAAGGAACAACATTCTATATAGAATTACCAACAAAAATTACAACATAACACTTGTATCTATAGTGAATATTCCGTTAATAGTAACCGGAATTACATTTATAATTACATGTTTTTTACTCTACTCAAGTTCGGGTAAATATCAATGCCATCACCTCTTGTACTGTATCTTAAAGAAAAAAAACTGTGGCTACATACACGGTTGGGTATGGTGCATTATGCCGGTACCGAATGGAGAAAAAGCGATTTGTTATGGGTGCAATTATTGCGCTGCACAGCGGCTGCGTGTTTCGTAACAATGTTTTCAGGTATTGCTTTATCGCTTCTGTATGAGCCATCGGCACGACCGATAATCGATAATAATGGAAAGTATCAGACGCTCGGTTATGCAAAAAAAACCGTTCGCAGTACATTCGGCGATACGATAGCTTTGGCTAATGAAGTTATTCATATTCCGCTTAGCGATGCCAAAACAAGAAAGCCGATTTTTGAGGATTCCTTGCTTAAGAATTCATTTGATATTGTACGTTCTGAAAGCGGTATTCCTATCATAATCAGTGCCGCTTCATCCTCCGTTGAAAACAGTATTATGAGCAAGAATGCTTCGGGAACATGGATGCGAAGAGTGCATATTTGGTCTGTACACTTATTCATGCTCTGCTTAATGACAAGTATTGTTACGATACTTCTTTTACGTTCATGGCGTGCACCTTTTGAACTATTATGGGTTATGCTTATTGTACTTTCATTATGTGCGGGTGTTGCAGCATGGAGCGGCTCAGTATTACCATGGTCAATTTTATCGGTTGTCTCCGCGCAAGTTGTTACAGGTGTTTTGAGGCATCTACCGATTATAGGTGAATACATTGCTCAATTTATATTGAATGGGAATGCCATATCGGAACGAACGATTCCGCGCATATTTACAATCCATGCGATAGTATTACCTATCATGATGATAAGCGTATGGATAGGTATTTCAGCCCTTATAAAAAGATTATCCGTCGAGCAGAAACACTTATTTTCAGGGAATATCTGGAAACTAACGTTCAGCTCAGTTATGCTGATTTGTATGCTGTCGGCTTTGCTGTTCAATCCGATTCAAAGCGGCGGTTCGTTGATACCAGCCGATACATTATTACCCAATATTGCTTTGAACGATAGCAAACCTTCATGGTACTTTTTACCCTTTTATGAGTTGATGAACATTATACCGACGGATGCTTTTACGATTGTAATGATAGTGTTTATATGTATGCTTTTTCTTACCCCAATCCTCTTCCGCACAAAGTCGGTTATTATGCTTTACATAGGAACAATAGTTACAATTCTTATCTTTGTGTGGCTCGGAGTGCGCGGGTTTACACAATAAATCCGTATTATTCGTGTGGTTATGTTCTTGAACGATAATACTGTTTTCGTATGCAATTCATTTACACATTCTTCGGCGGTTTTCTGGGAGTTTTATTCCTGCTTATGATTGGTGCGGTTGCGGCAACCAATATCCGTATTAGAAGGGCTTTTGTACGGATACGAAAAAAAGAACGCGCACATCATACCGTTAACACAATCGGCAGACATGATTATAGTGCTTTGCCGCCTCCGGTTAAAAACTTTTTCTCCATAATTCTTCCCGAAACTCAGCGAAATATACGCTTTGCACATATAAGACATGTGGGGCAGTTTCGTCAAAGACCGGATGATGATTGGTATCCCGTAAAAGGAACCGCACATTATGCAGGAGATGAACCCGGTTTTGTGTGGAAAGGAAAGTTCAGTAAAAAGACGGCTCACCTTACATATTTGAACGGTCAGGGAGAAAGTTTTCTTAAATTTTTTGATAGCATTACCTTACTCAAATCATCGGGTCAGGAAACTTCGGTTAGCTTATTGGTGCGTTATCTTATGGAATCAATATGGTTCCCGACTTCATTGTTACCAATCAACGGTGTTCACTGGTCGCCCATTGATGCAAAATCGGCACGTATGACTTTGAGAAATCATGGAATAACTGTTTCCGTTATTGCCTTTTTCGATGAGAACGGCTTGATTTCTCATATGGAAACATATGACAAGTTCAGGGATTTTAAGAATCATTTCGAAAAGTCACGTTTTATTATGAAGTGCGAAAATTACACTGAAATTAACGGGATAAAAATTCCGATGAATTTGCAGTTTATATGGGCACTTCCTGAAGGGGATTTTCAGTATGGAGAATTTGATATAAGGGATGTCAAGTATGAATACTGAGCTTAAACAAAAACTTATTCACTACTTTATTACTTCATGTGCGGCATAGCTGGTATAGTTGATTTAAATACACAGACAAGCGTTTCGGAAACATTACTCAAAAAAATGAGTGATATTATTCAACATCGGGGTCCTGATGATGAGGGGCAATGGATGTCTGATAATAGAAAGTGTGGGCTTTGTTTTCGGCGATTATCTATTATAGACTTATCACCCGCCGGACATCAACCGATGATAACACCGGATGGGAGATATACGATTGTTTTTAATGGCGAAGTATATAATCATGCACGATTAAGACCTGACTTGGAAAGCAAAGGGTATAACTATCGTTCACGTACAGATACGGAGACGATTCTGTACGGATATAAAGAGTACGGGGTGGATTTTCTGCATACGATGATAGGGATGTGGGATTTGGCAATTTGGGATAGTGAAAAGAACGAATTGTTTTGTGCGCGTGATAGAATAGGCGTAAAACCGCTTTATTATACATACCAAGACGGTAGATTTATCTTCGGGTCGGAAATCAAATCCATATTGGAACATCCGGCTATATCGAGGGAAATGAACTATGGTGAAATGACCAATTATTTGGCATTCTCCATGACAAGCGAACGTTCCACTTTATTTGAGGGAATACATAAATTGCCCGCAGGGCATTATTTAAGACTGCGATCGGATGGCACATTAAGCATACACAGATATTGGTCGCCACTGCAAGCCGGCACGGAATATACCACAATGTCGGAGCCGGAGATAATAGACGAAATTATGCGTCTGTTGCGGCAAGCGGTTAAAGATAGAATGATGAGTGACGTACCGTTCGGGGTATTTTTAAGCGGAGGGGTTGATTCGAGTACGAATGTTGCTTTAATGGCTGAATTGATGGATCGCCCTATTGACACATTTTCGGTTGGATTTAAGGAATTAGAGAAATACAATGAAATGGAATATGCTCGTAAGGTGGCATCCATATTCAAAACCAATCATCATGAAATACTGATAGACCATAATGATGCTTTGCCTGTGCTTGAGGATTTGGTTTGGCACGAAGATGAACCGAATGGCGATCCCGTTTGCATTCCGCTTTATTTTTTAAGTAAGTTGACACGTGAAGCCGGAACAACGGTAATACAGGTAGGTGAGGGTAGTGATGAACAATTTGTGGGTTACCCTTGGATGGTGCGTGAATACAAGTTCTTTAGGAGTTATTGGCACTATTTTACTGCTATGCCTCAATTCTTGCGTTCAAGTATATATTCATTGGCAAAACCGATTCTATCGAAAAGGGGGCAATTTCTTGCACTTGATTATATACGGCGCGGTACGGAAGGTGATGAATTATATTGGGGTGGAGCTGTTGATATGCCGCCGACAATTCTTTCCCACATACTTGGTGATAAGATAAAAGGTTTTGGTAATGAAGTCAATTCGATGGTAAAGAGACTGCATAATGATGCTGTATCCAAACAAAAGAACCCTAATGACTATATTCAGCGAATGGCTTTTTATGAACTGTCGCATCGTTTACCCGAATTATTGCTTATGCGCGTTGATAAAATGACGATGGCTCATAGTTTGGAAGCTCGTGTTCCGTTCCTGGATTCGCGGCTTGTTGAATTTACTATGACCATTCCACCGAATAAAAAACTGCCGAATTTTGATATTACAAAACATTTATTAAAAAAGGCGGTTGAACCTATTCTTCCGAATGAAATTATTTATAGAAAAAAACAGGGTTTTGCCGCTCCGATGGCGGAATGGTTACGTGACCCATGGCATAAAGCGGTACATTCGATTATTATGGATTCTCCATTAGTAAAAAATTCTATTCTCGATTCGGGGATGGTAAAGAGAATGATGGAGCAGCACAAAGCAGGGACTAAAAATTATGGTAAATCAATATATTCTTTAATGAATCTTGCTCTATGGTATAAAAGATTTATTAATTAATAAGTAAACTCATATGAATTTTAGAGGTACTTATGAAAATACTGCCCGCGCTTATTACTATATTGATATGTATTTTAAAGTATGAATACATATCTGCCGCAGAAGAATTTAATACCTTAAAGTGGCGAAACTTCGGGAATCTGAAATCCCCGCGTTATGGTTTCAGCATACAACCTATTTTTCACGATCAGATTATGGTTTGCGGCGGGCTTACTACGCCGTTTCACGCAATCGCTAATGATAGAGTGGATAATGTAGTTTCGATATGTGAAATTATAGATATGACCGGTAACCGTATAATACCCGCTGCGGATATGAATTATCCGCGTGCTCATTTTAGTTCCTTATTAACAAAAGATTCTAATATTGTTGTCATCTCTGGTAT
>JALHLL010000024.1:3381-24159 GCA_022844575.1 bacterium | reverse complement strand
TAAGGGCTTACGAAACATCTCAAAGTCAATTACTTTACTTATCGCTTCTAACGGATTACCCATGGATGATAATTGCTCTAGAGATAATTCTTTTGCAAATAAACTCTTCTTACCCTGAATCTTGTAATTAGTCTTCCCTTAAAAAGCATTTAACACATTACTTATTAAGGATTTAGTTGTTTGTTTTCTTTGAAATATCTGCAAGAATAGCTATTTTTGCCATAGAAACCTTGCAAAGTATTTCCATCCTTTCGTACTCTCGTATGCTCTCGAAGAAAACACAAACAAGACAACAGAGTTTTTATTATTCTCTCGGTTATACCCTTTCTCAGCGACATCCATTGTATATACTCTCGGAGAAAATACAATGGAATAGATTTGAAGAAGCGTTTGCACCTTTGTATAGTCAGGATAGTGGTCGTCCTGCCAAGCCGATACGTCTGATGGTGGGTTTATTACTCTTAAAGCATATTCGTAATGTATCGGATGAAAGCATTGTTGAACAATGGTCGGAAAATGTCTATTATCAGTATTTCTGCGGTGAAGAACATTTTTGTCCTCATGTGCCATGCGAAGCATCGGAATTAGTGCATTTCCGTCATCGTATCGGAGAAAAGGGCATAGAGTTGATATTCCAAGAAAGTATTCGTATCAATGGTGATGACAGTAATGATCCCGATGTGAGTGTTGATACAACGGTACAAGAGAAGAATATCACGTTTCCGACCGACAGGAAATTACATCGAAGAATCATAGAGCATTGCTTGAAGATAGCGGAGAAAGAAGGTATAACTTTACGCCAAAGCTATCGTAACACACTCAAATCTTTATTGTATGTCATACGGTTTAAGCGTTACTCGAATCGGCAGTCGGTCAAGAAAGCCGAACGACGTTTACGAACGATAGCAGGACGCTTAACACGTGAATTAGGTAGGAAATTAGCCCCCGAATCACCGAAGAGAGCGGTGATAGAACTTTGTGAACGGATACTGTTGCAGAAGAAATGTGATAAGAACAAGATATATTCGATTCATGAGCCGGAAGTCTGTTGTATATCCAAAGGCAAGGAACATAATCCTTATGAATTCGGTAATAAAGTATCTGTGGTCACGACACAAAATACGGGTGTGATAGTCGGAGCCAAGAGTTTCCGCAATGAATATGATGGTCATACCTTACAAGCGGCATTGGAACACAGTACATTACTTCGCGGTTATGCTATCAAGACGGCAACGGTAGATCGAGGATACAAAGGACAGACGATGATAGGAGAAACACAGATACGCATACCTCAATCCCCGAAAGGACAAAAGAAAGAGAATATATCGGCATACAGGATGAAGAAACTAAAACGTGCTTTTCGGAGAAGAGCGGCAATAGAACCAATTATCGGTCATTTGAAGAGTGACCATCGCCTTTCAAGAAATTATTACAAAGGTCTCATCGGAGATTCTATGAATGTTTTGCTTGCAGCGGCTGCATTTAACATGAAAAGGATGATGAATAGATGGAAAACATTGTTTTCTTTGTTGTGCGAATTCTTTTTTGCTATTCAAAACAAAAAATACCTCATTTCTCAATAATTCAAGTATCCTTTTTTAAGGTTCGACTAATTACCTGACAATTAACAAGTTAATTCATAGAACCGCCCTAATGATACTCTCACATTATGTTATGATATTAGTGGTAAGGATTATCCCAAGTCCTTTGAAACAGAAAACTCCCCAAATATAATTCTTATGGTTTTTGTCAGAGAAGAAAATAAAGAATAGTTTGTAAAATTAGTATTTTTTACTAAACCGTTACATTCTGTTCCTATTGTTATAAGAGTACGGAAACTTGTAATCGTATTTTCGATTAGCTGAGAGAGATTCAGAATCCACTATGGCGCAAAGTTTCCGCTTACATACAATAGGTTTTCTATCAGCGCAATACAACAAAGGTATTATTCAATTTATTATTGATATATATGCTGTATATACCGTTACTTAATTGCGAAACATCCACGTGCTTTAACTCCGTATCGGTAGTGTTTGATGTATAAACAATATCGCCATGTACACTGTATATCGTTATTGTACCATATAAAGTTGCATTTTTTATTTCTATATAATCGGTACAGGGATTTGGTGCAATAGTAAGCGTATTGGAAACAGTATTTACATCCTCCGTACCGGAAATATCGGCGGTAAGCCAGCCATTTACTTTTTCGACTAATAATTTTTGCTCAGCTTCGGAATCGAGTGATTCAACCTTAAAGCCCAAAAACACTGCACGTGATGTTCCGCCGCTATACCGAACTCCCGCAATGTTTGGTGTTTCATTATCGTAGTATAAAAACGGAACGGTCTTTTCGCCGGATACAATAATAGAGCCGACGATATTTGTATATCGAGAACCTATAGGGGAGAGTACGGTATCATTTTCCACATTTGCATGGATGGATATTTCATTACCGATTATATCGTTTTGTATTCCTTGCACCTTGAAAGGTAATATTTTATATCCTTCATTTTCTATATATTCTATTTTGTACTGCAAATCGGAAAATAGGGTTTTTACACCGAATTTTGTTTCAAAAAAGTCATCACCTACGGCATTCATTCCTTGCATATATGTATCGCCATAGACGAAAAAGTGCTTACCTGATTCCAAACCCTGCGTAAATATATCTTTTATACTGTCACCTATTGTTTTTTCGCTTATCCATTGCGTACCTGTAAACGAAAAAAGTAATACCTTAGCATTAGGGTATTCCGTGAACATATTTTCGCTGTAGCGTACTTTCTTTGCCTTATTCTGTATACCGGGGATAGATGAAAGCACTGACAACATTGCTTTGGTTGAGGTGCTGTCCCTTTCATCATAACCTGTTACAATAATATGCGTTATCGAGTCATCGGCTTTTGCATGATTTGATATTGAAAAAAATGTAATTACGAATATGCTCATTATTATGGTGGTGATACGACGGCACATGGTATGTTTCCCTCTTTCTGTGTAGATACAATTAAGCTTACTATGCTTTTGTACGTAACAACAGTTAAGAGCGTTTTTTTGTTTCACTATATAGTACATGCTCTGTAGCTATCATATATCTAAGAAGTACAGAGGGTTTCGTGAAAGTGATTATTCGTTCTGTAAGATATTCAGGTATATAAAAAGCATCTTACACCTTAATACACAAGAGACTATACTCCTATGAATACAGTCTCTCTTGTTGGGATATACTAACTTGTATTATCGTATTACGACAAACTTTTCTTCAAAACTTTTTTCGCCTGTTCTTATAATACAGATATATGTTCCATTACTTATAGTTTTATCTATTCTATATGTAAATCCGCTGCTAAGCGCTTCTATTGTGCCTTTTGTTATTTGCATTCCCGTCGGACTTACTATCGAATATTCGCCTTTTTCTTTTAATGGCTCCGTGAATGTTATCTGTATTTCATTCTGCGCCGGATTGGGCGATAATGTCATTGTTATTTGTACTTCATCTTCTTCAATATCGGTAAAACTATATGGTAGTTCATTTGCATCATATACCCTTACAATACCGTCGCTTGATTTTGTAATGATAGTCTGGTTATCTTTGCTAAAAAAAGCATCATTCACACTGCCTTTATGTTCGGTTAATATTGCAATTAATTCTCCGGTAAAAGCATTCCATATTTTAGCCGTGCTATCAGTACTTGAGGTAATTATACGTTTTCCCCCATTATCAAAACTCGCCCAAACCGCACCTTTATGTCCCTTTAATTCAATTATAGTTTTCCTTGTTTTCATATCCCATACTCTTGCAGTACCATCTTCACTCCCTGTAACAATATATTTCCCACTTTTATCGAAATTTGCCGAATATATATGCCTTATATGCCCTTGCAAAACGATTTTTTCATTTTCATTTTTTATATCTATCATAGTAAGAGTATTATTCGGGCCATTAGCTGTTATATATCTTTCTGTAAAGTTATAAGTTGTAAAAATATATGCCGTATTTTTAATTGTTATGGTTTGTATTAGCTTTCCTGTAAATGCGCTCCTCAGTTCATAGCCGTTTTCTGTAATGGTTAATAAAACATCACCGGCAGCACTAAACCCTGCATCTGAATAACAGTTGTCCGTTTTTTTAAAAGAAGTTACACAAGCACCTGTTACGGAATTACGTATTTCAACTATGGAATCGTAATTTAGTACAAATCGCGAAACTTTAGGATAATGTCGGATCCATTTCGGCAAGTTGTTCTGAGTATTGAATTCAACTAACCGATTTCCGGTTAAGGGGCTTATAACTGCTACAGTACCATTTTCCACTCTTTTAGGAATACAATTTTTAACATTGTCAAAATCTTCATCTTTTATAGGAATATTTTGCTTTAATTCTCTTAGTAATGAACCCGTTTTGCCATCACATATTGTTATTATGCCATTTACATCCACGGCTACAATAGTATTACCTAAATAATCCGAATGGATACTGACTATACCGGCATTCTTTTCACCGACTGATAATACTTTTTCCCATGAACTTGTATTCCTAACAGTTGCTACTCCATTGCCTCTTATGATAAGCAATAATGTGCCTGATTTATTAAATTCAGCAAATTTGTGTCCATGTACCGTATCCTCTTCTATAAAAACAGTTTCACCATATTGTACCCCTTGCACAACAATCACCTTGTCCCTTATGAGCCGAACCATATATTTGCCATTAGTACAGATATCAATGTTGTCATTGTTGTAATAATAGGGTGAACAACAATTTGTTGAACATGTCCTTATTCTATGCTTTACCGTTGTATCCGGTTCACCTTTCACTACAATTTTTTCAAAGTCTTTATTGATTGTTAATAAGAATAGAGAATCATTTTTATTAATATATATTTTTTCTCCATCCACAACAAACCTCGCTGAGCGAATACACTCTGTTTTCGTTTCATACTCATACAATGCCAAGCCACTTAGTGCATCATATATTTTTAACATCCCACAATTATTATATATAATAATTTTATCACCTTGTTTATTGAAGCTGCTATTTGTCACATTGTGACCATCCTTACCGACCAAATTTGCTATAATCCTACCATTTTTGGCATTCCATAAAAGAATATTACCATCTTGACTTTTTGATATAATTCTATCATCGGTAGCATTAAATTCGGCATAATACACCCTATCAATATGGGCATTTAATGTATGAATCAACTCGCCGTTTTGCGCATTCCATATTTTTGCGGTCTTATCACTGCTTGCTGTTACAATTGCAGTTCCGCTATTATTAAATTCAAGATTGTTTATTTCTCCGTGATGCGCGCTAACCGTATATATCATTTTACCTGATTGTACATCCCAAACGGAAAACAAGCACCTGTTCCATGTGACAACTTTGCTTCCATCATTACTCAATTTGGCACCATTACCCATATTAGGTGAACTATATTTCGGGTGCAATTCAACCTGCGCTTGCAGTATATAGGGACATAATAACAGAAATATAAAAAGTATGTTCCGTTTCATAATCTACTCCTTTTGCGGTGTTGTTAGATTTTTTCTCATATTTCAAGAATCTCTGCGCAGAATTCTTTATTGTATGGAGTACAAGGCATATGGAAAAGTTACAAAAGAATGTTTTACGGCGGCAGGAATGTATAAGCACAGAATCCACATTTCGGCAAAGAGGGGATAGCGGAAAAGTAAGCCACCCCGTCATGTTCCGTGACACCTCTCAATGGGAAATTTTAAAAGGATAATTTATTTAAAGATAATGTCATTCTGAACAAAGTGAAGAATCCATTTCGTGCACTGATTCTTCGTTGCACTCAGAATAGCATGAAAACTCAGCCACCCGCCACTTTGCAGTACGCCGCAACTAGGATTTTTTTATTCATTGTTACTTTTATTTGACCCTCGTTTGGTAATTAGAGGCGCGTGCAAGGGCTAAATTACATTAAAGTATATAATAATTATCAGTTTAAAATATTAGTTTTCATTACATTTCATTCTACGTACATATCATCAAATACACCTACATAATATGTACCCGGAACATAATACTTCGTTGTATCAATACGATTACCATCCTCATCAAAATCAACCGGATCCCAATGCTCTATCCAGTAAGATTTCCGAGGATTTCTCTCCACAATTTTCAGGAATCTACTCTTTGCCGGTTTAATAACGGAATCTCCTTTACGCCATCCATGCCATGTGGCTTTATGTAATCTAATAAAGAGTTCTTTGTAAGCAGTTCCGTCAAATATGAAAGCGGATCCCGGCTTTTTTTTTACTTATACTCCCCACAGAATCAACTGACATAATTACACCCGAAAAATGTCCGTTGATTATTTCTAAATCTCTCCTGATGCCTTCTTTTTTGCTGTACCGTGACATGCAAGGACCAATAACACCAAAAAGAACGCTACAAAAAATAACAAACATTAATAGTTTAAAAGTCTCTTTTTCATGTTCTGTACATCCTTTAATTAAATAGCTCTCTCGTGTATCTATTTTACCCATTGACTTATACTCTGAATTTTCTACAATATAATACACATGCAGATTTTTCTACTTATAGTAAACCCATCTACCGAAACGTTCCCCCTACACCCTTACCACACTTCACGTAATACATTACGTACTATGCCTTCTATAGTACAGTTGCTTTCGGGTGTAAGCGGTATATCCTGAAATTGTGCATTCGATGATGCAAGAAAATACTTTCCTTTTTCTTGTTTAAGGCGTTTAAGCAGGGTAACGCCATCCATTATCAACACCAAAATCTTATTGATATGAGCATCCAGTTCATTATCCGTTCTTTCCACTATTATGGTATCGCCATCGAATATGCCATCGCCATTCATACTATCGCCCGATACCTCAACGGCAAATGTTTTACGCGGATCGCGCACCATATCTTTTATTACTTGTATGGACGTGGCGGAGCCCCCATAAACAGGCACACCGCGCCCTGCATTTACGCGCGGACGGTAAAGCGGTATTGTTACGACGGCAGCATCGGAACGCTGTAAAGTAGCATTGGTATAGCTCGTATTATTGTTCCCCAAAGCACTATGTTCCGACTTTACTCCCGTAAGTAACCAATCTATATCCACGCCCAATAATGACATTTTTGCCAACATAGGCGCGCCGAATAAACTCGGTTTGTCCTCCTTCAGATACATATTCATATACTGTTCTTTCACCCCCATCTTTTGGGCAAAGTCTTTAATGGATATATTGTTCTCCTTAAGCCAATGACGCAAACGCGCCGCTACATCGGTGGAACCCCGTTCAAGCATATTCGTATCCGTTCTTTATGTGCTACTATGGAAAAAAGATTTTTTTGTTTTGCAAAAAAGTTTTTATATTTGCGAAGGATTTCAACTGCAATATAGTAATAAAAAATCATAAAAACTTTATAGGAGATTATTTATGCCTAAAACATGGACAAAGTTTCCGACGGGAACATGGGTGCGAGCCGCAGAAATTTACTCGCAAAAATATAGAGCGTTTGAGAAAAAGCAGGATGTTGATATCACGCCAAACCTTATAAGGTCAAGGTTTTACAATACTTTTAATCTGTATGTGGTAAAAGCGGTCGAGGAAGCGACCCAACAACTTCGTGAGGAGTACGATGCTTTGGCTATCCGCAAAAGTGATTTGCTCACGAAATATGCCCGGAACTAAATAAATCTTTTTATAGCTGCCCGGTATTTTATAAGCGCTAAAAAAGTTTTATGTTTTGCCATAAAGATGTTCCGCACCCTCTGCCCCCATAAGAAAAACACTCTCGGCTGCCCTTACCGAGAATGTTTTCTTAAAAGGGTGCGGTATTCTTTTGGTTTTCATTATAGAGACCGACTATCGGGTGATGGCGTATGGTTTTTCATAATGTTGTGGTATCGAATCATGTACTTGTTGCGCGGAGAGATAGGGTTTATTATCACATACTTGCTCTAAGGCAGTCCGTACATTCCAATAGCTACGTATCTGTTTGTCGGTATTATCATCATAATATTCCGAATGTTTTGTTTCTTTGCCGGAACATAATGCCTTAATTCTTTTCGGTTCCAGATTAATACGCCAACGGTAAACGGAATCTTTGCTTATTGCATAAAAGTATTTGTATTGTTCAATCTCATTTTCATCGGTTTGTAAAATAAAACCATTATCACGAAGTATAAGTTTTATTTGTTCTACTTTCTCTTTTGCCGTGCCATTATCACATGTAATGTGATGTTTTGGTATAAAATAACTTGCAGTACAGCTTGCCATTATAGATGCAATCAACATAGTCGAAAAAATCGTCGCGAGTTTCATAATACACCCTTTAATTATTATATGATACAATATCGGCAATGCCTGCTTCGGTACATTACCATACAGTAGGTAGGGCATGAGGCACAAAAGGTTACATGGTATGTAAAAAAATACGGATACGTAAAATGAGTATGCTACATACAAATAACGAGACGGCATTATCGGATAATACAATGTACTATACGGAGCTTGTACAGCT
The DNA here is from genome assembly GCA_022844575.1 of bacterium. Taxonomy (GTDB): domain Bacteria; phylum Bacteroidota; class Ignavibacteria; order Kapaibacteriales; family UBA961; genus UBA2353. The sequence goes on along the minus strand of JALHLL010000024.1, from coordinate 15,635 downwards.
ATATCGATGTTCCCGCCGATTACTGAATAATACCTTATTGGAAAGATATATAGCATTATTGGAACAAAAGGCAGGGAACTATGTTTGCAAAGCGGCTTTTCATGATGCCTATTGTGATACGGAGCTATTGGAATTTTACGGTAAAAAAATTACCGTAAAAAGGATTGACTTTATGGATACCGACAGTTTACATGACCTTATTTATACTCTTAAACCAATGGAAATCTTACCTTTTAATATACTATTTGCCAGGCGTAAAAACGATATATCGGTTTTTAATGTTAAAGGCAATAGCATGGATCCCGTTCTTTCGGACGGTGACATTGTTATCACTATGGAAACGGATGAAATATTTGAGGATAAAATTTCGGTAATAGAAATACCGGAAGGAAAACTCATCAAAAGAATAAAATGCGAGGATGACGGTTATCTACTGATAAGCGACAACCCCGTGCATCCGCCTATGTGGGTAAACCGCGATGATTTTAAGGTATTGGGAGTGGTTACTTATATTGTTAAAAAGGCACAATAATACCCACTCCGCGGTACCATTACATATTAATAATTACTTTCCTTTATCGTAATAAAGTTTGCCAACCATTGGAAAACAGTAAATCCGATGATGAATACGGTGCTGAAGGAATTAAAAATATCGTCAGTAGAAAATGTTTCAACAATACCCGCCGCACCTACACATGCCATGATAGCCGTATATATAATAAGCATATATTTTGACTTTGAAGGATTGAACATTGTACCGAGTCCGGGTAACATACCAAATCCGAAAGCGCAAATGGCTAAATACCCTATCGTATCGGTGGCAAAATACGTAATTGCTCCGGCTACGGAGATCAATACGCTTATACCTACAAGATTGGAACTTAGTATTTCCTTTTTGTTGAGAAGATATTTTCCGTATTTATGAAATCGAAGGAATAAATTACTTATCGGATATACTATCCATGTGGAAAATATGAATATATAAAGGAGAACAATAAGAGGTATTAAAAAGGGTCGGAGAGTATCACTGGAACTCGCAATACCCCTTAATACTTTCATACCTATGAAAATACCAATAAGCACGCCCCATTGATATTTGCCGGTAAGGTTCTGCATCCGAAAAAAGTAATTAAGAAAGAGACGATAAATAATATTATCGGCCTTTATGGCTTCCGCCATTCCCGATTGGGCATATTCCAAATTCGGATTATTTTTTAATGCTTCCTTAAAATGTTCTAACGCTGCCTTATTATCACCCTTTTCCAATAAATTCCACCCGTAATTAGCATGGGTAAACGGATTATTCGGCTCTTCGCGCAATGCCCCCTCAATAGTTATATACGACTCTTCTTTTCTGTTTAATTTTAGTAAAGCCGTGCTACGGATATTAAGACCCAGTATATTTTCCGGTTCAAGTTGTAAAGCAAGGTCAGCTTTCTCAACAGCCAGTTCATACTGCTTTTTCGTCAGAAGAACAGATGCCCATATTGCATAAGAATCCGCATCGGAGGCATCGATATGTATTGCTTGTTTAATGTGGTTTTCAGCTTCATTATAATTATCGTCATATATCAGCACTTTGGCTTTCAGAATATGGGCAGCAGCAAGGTCGGGATATGAACCTAACATCGTATCGGCTATAGTACGCGCCTCATCTATTTTATCCTGCTCAATATATACATCCCCCAAAAGTGCAAGAAGATGTTCATCGTTGGGTTCATCATGCAAAAGGTCTTTCAGCAATGATTCCGCATCGGAAAATCTGCCTTGTCTTATTAAAACCGCTATCCCTTTTATCGCTAATTCATTCATATCTTATTTTTTTATTTTCATATAGGTAAGAATTTCATCGTATAGCCCTGTATCATTAGCAAATAAGGCAAAGTTTTTTGCTGTGGCAAACCACTCCTGCGTACTTGGTTTGTGTTTTTTCAAGGCATTTATCAAGTCTTTTGTATTCATCGGTTTCGGAATACCGTCCGCAAAAGAAAGTTCCAATTTTTCCTCGATAACAATATCAATTAATGCTTCAATATCCGCGCCCGAAAAATGATCTGATTTTTTGGCAACAGCAGCATAATCCACCGATTCCGTCGGCTTACCCCTTAACTTGATTTTCAAGATAGATTCCCTTGCGCTTTCATCGGGTGGCGGAACAAAAATAATTCTGTCGAATCTGCCGGGTCTTCTGAATGCGGAGTCCAAATTCCATGGCGTATTCGTAGCCCCTAATACCAAAATTCCGTCATTATTATTATCAACTCCATCCAACTCATGTAAAAATTGGTTTATCAAATGCCTGCCGCTCGAATGTTTCATATCGCTTCTGCTTGCACCGAGAGCATCAATTTCATCGAAAAAAAGCACACACGGAGTATTTTGTCGGGCAATCTCGAAAATCTGATGCAGGTTTTTTTCGCTGTTTCCTATCCACATATCCAATATCTCGTTTAAGCCGACACTTATAAAACGAGATCCGACTTCGCCTGCTGTGGCTTTTGCTATAAAAGTTTTGCCGCAACCAGGCGGCCCATAAAGTAAAATACCCCCACCGGTTTTTTTCCCGTATGCCTTATAGAGTTCGCTATGTGCAATCGGCTTAATTATTTTTAAATCAATCTGTTTTTTTACATTATCCATACCGCCCACATCCTTGAATGTATAGGTGGGTCTCTGTATAAAAACACCACTTTCTTCATCTTCCGAATCGCCCGATTGATGTGCCGGTAATCGCAATATGCCATCAATATCCTCATTGCGATAGTTAGGATTATGTTTTAGTAATAAAGTGTAAATTTCTACAGCTTTTTGTAGAGCATTTTCCTTAATAAGTGCCTGTACGTACAATAGCAAAATATCGGGGTCATGCTCATTGCGCGAAAGTATTTCCTCCAGAATTACATTACATTTAGAGAACTCTCCCTTTGCAAAATATGTTCTGGCAAGCCCTGCCTCGCTTTTTTTATCGGAGTATAATGCCAGAAGTTCTACATATTGTTTTTCAGCCTCATCAAGTCTGTTTGCTTTTAGCAATACCTCCGCATAATATTGTTTTAGTGGAATATTATCGGGGTTTAATAACAAAGCTTCTTTTAAATTATTTATTGCATTTTCATCCATAATTGCATTGTTGTTCGGGAAGACATAAAACGGTATATCTCATCTCCCTTCGCCATCATAGTTATAATGGGAAGGCAGAAACTTTGTAGCAATATAGGAAAAAAAGAAAAAAAAGAGGACAATATGCTTTCACACCCCCACCTCATGATGCCCCCCATGTTTGCTTTAGCGGAGGGTTCAGAGTGTTTCCCTTGCGGTGGCTGATTGGCGTGGTTGGGCGGCAAACACTAAACTGTGTCATTCTGAACAAAGTGAAGAATCTCTTTTACGGAATAACTGAAATTTCGCTAGCCCGTCATTCCGTTTGCAACGTAGAGTCAATACACGAAGAGAAAATCTTTCTTAGTTCGAGAATGACATTACTACGTGCTTATTCGCCCCATCCCAATTCCCGATGGGAAGGGACTTGATTTACTTCTCTACTCGAGGGTGATTGAGAAGGGGCTAACAGATCTTCACTTCATCCTTGATGAAAAAATCACCTCCGTCTCTTTGTGCCAATAAATACCAATGGTCTAGTTTACTTATTTGTTTTTCTTAATAATAAGAACCGCTGAAACGACAAGGCATGCGAATACGATGATGAATATACCGAACATACTATACTGTATAATTGGATTTTGCGAAGCCTGTGGATAAATAATCTGAAGCACAACCCTTGTCGCCCATAGAATAATGGAGATGGATAAGATCGTAGCGGTAGAAAATGTATCCGACATTTTTCTAAATACGAGTATGATATTGGCTATCCCTAATAAAACCAGTAATAGTGAAAAGAATATATTTATAGCCCGAACTGCTATAGCAAGTTCCGTTGCCTGTTTATCTATGTATGAGTACCAATCCCATATACTCGGTACAAAAAAATGCCAAACTCCGAATAGAATTGAAATAGTACTAGCAAATGTTGTAAGTATTCTAATCGCAAGCTCTTTTCGTAGACTTGTCTTTTCTACATCTCGTGTTTGTTTTTTCATTTCGACTTATAAATTTATACAATATCTATCGTCCCTTTTACATTATCCAGCAATCCCTTTTTTATCTCTCTAACCATGCACCAATCGGTGTTCTTTTCCTTATCCTTACAATGAATAATATTATACTCATACGAGGGTCGAAATCCGAGTTTTTTGTAGATATTTGGATCACCGCATAGAAATACCGCGTTATAACCCAATGAATCGGCAATACGCAAAGCATGTTCCATCATGGCTCGTGCGATACCCCGTCGGAAATAATCGGGATGTACACATATTGGCGATAATACCAATTCTGTTCGATGACCATTTGCCGTAACAATAATCATTTTGTAGAGAACAATTTGCCCGATTATTTTTCCATCATCATTTTCAACAACTAACGATAATTCAGGAATAAAGTTCTCTGATTTTCTTAACCCATTTAGATAATCTTGTTCATCGCCATCACTATACGATGCCGTCGAAAAAGATTTCCTTACAAGCTCATATACTTCTTCATAATCATTCGGCTGTTCTTGGCGAATGTTCATACAACTCCTTTTTAAACAAACTTACTGAACAAAGCTTAACCATTTGAACTAATACAATCCCAAGAAAATTTAAGCATGCTTGTAAACACTGATTTGTTTTTTCAGCCTTTGCTACAAAAGAATAAGAATCAGCGTGAGAAAATTAACATTCTCTTTCGGATAACGATGTGAATTTCTACCCTTTGAGAAGATTTGAGAGGGGTATTTATGTTTTATTACAGGCTTTATTAAAATTTCCCTCTGCTGGATGAGAGTGCTCAATCGAGGTGGCTGTATTCTCCTGTCTTTCCGTTTGCAACAAAGAATCTATCAACTAAAAGAGATTCTTTCATTTACTCAGAATGAATGAATCAAAAGAATGGTATTATCACCTAAAAATGACTTTTTCAGGGTTCTATTCTCTTACAATCACCACATCTTTTTTCCATATATAATTATGTACACGGAGTATATATACACCGCTTGAAAGTAACGGTAATGGTATATTCTGTTCTGTTGATGCCGGATATATTTCTTGTGTATTCCATATCTCCTGACCAGTCATATCATATATACTTATGCTTGTTTTGCCACCATATCCGGTGGAAAGTATCGCTTGCTCACCCTTGTCTTCTATATCTAAAGTTCCTACCTCACGTACCCCGCGCATATCCCATGCACAACCTTTATCATACAATAACTCCGTACCTATGCCATATACTTTTATACACTGTGCCGATTGATATTTTATTTCTATTTCAAATTGTTCTTTTAATCGTTTATCCGGCGGCAATAATGGAATAAAATTAAGGGCAATATCTCCGCCTTGTTTATTAATGCTTGTTACACGTACTGTTACACTGCTGTCATTCTGCGCTATAATGCTCGAATTAACCGTACTTGCACCCATATTATTATACATAATACAGCATGCCTGGAAATGTATTGTAAATATTATTTCCGAAAACCCATCCGGCACTTGACAATAAAGCGATACAATATCACCCGGGCGGTAATAGGTGTTTGAGGGTAATACAAGACGTAAAGGAAACGTATCTTTATCTAATATTCTTACCAATACTTTTTTTGTTGAACTGCATCCGTTTTTAATTCCCTCAACTGTATATTCCGTAGTTTTTGCAGGTTGTACCATTGTATGCGATGAGTCGGGATTCTCAAGTCCGGTATTTGGTGTCCAACGATAAATATCAGCACCCGATGCAGATAATAAAACCTTTTCACCCGCACATATAACCGTATCAGCTATATCAACAGTAATATCGGGTTTGGACACTATTGTTATAAGCAAACTATCTATTGCGTAACAATCACCTTTTATCCCTTTTACATAATAACGTGTTGTTTGTTGGGGATTAGCCATCGGATTGGATATGGTAGGATTATCCAATCCTTCATGAGGTGTCCATTCATATGTATCTGCACCCTCTGCCGATAATTGTGTTATACCACCTATGCATAAGGGTCTATCGCCATTCGTACGCAAAGGTAATCCACTTCCCGCACTAATGTTGATTGTATCATATATGGGGCAACCAAAGGCATTACGAATGGTGAGGATATACTGTATATCATCAACCGGGGTACATATCGGCTGCGCGATAGTAGGATTATCTAAATAGAGTGTAGGAAACCATGAATATGTATAATCTTTTTGTGCCGGATTTCCTATTTGTATTGGTGTGCGCGGACATGTTTTTTTATCCTCTGCCTTATCGGTAATAGGATAATCGGATACATAGATTGTTACATAAGCCGAATCCTTACATGTACCATTATCACCCACAACTTTATATACTGTAGTTTTAGTTGGTTTTGCTATAGGGGTCGAGCTTGTCGAATCATCAAGCGATGAACCGGGTGACCAGGTATAGTTAACGCTTCCTGTAACGGATAATTGTGCAGTACTTCCTATACATAAAGCGACATCATTGCTTGTTTTAATATTATTTTTCAGAACGGATACCGTAACGGTATCGGAAGCTATACATCCCAATTTATTGGTAACGGTAAGAATATATGTTCTATTTTCGGCAAGTGTGACAAGAGGGTTGGCAGATTTCGGATTATTTAATCCCTCGATAGGTATCCACGAATATATATTATCAACGACGGATGGCGCACCTATTACTGTGGAGACGGAATCGTTTACTAAACATACTGAAATGTCTTTTCCTGCATTTGCTATTGGTTTTTCGGATGTAACATTAATATAACAATGAAGAGTGTCCGTAAGTCCGCGTGCGGAAAAGGTAAGCGTAACTTTATATTTACCTGCCTTATTAATTGTTCCTTTTATAACACTATCTTCTTCCGATAAGATTTCGGCATTTTCTATTATCCATTTTCTATTTGTAATGTTCCGTGAATTTTTATGTGTAAGTGTAAATACATTTCCAACACAAAGATTGATATCTTCCAAAGTACTAAAGTGATTAAGACAATCGCCCACATAATTTTCCTCAAAAATATAATCCATAAAATTAGGAAAACCGTCAAATATAGGAATATCCAAATTACTTTTAACTAAACTACATTTAACACCTGATTCATTCGGTTTCTCGATGGAAAAAATACTGTACGCAAAATTCTTCCGATGAGAAATATATACTTTTTTATCCGGTGCTAATTGCATGCCCAAAAAATCACCCTTCGCTATTTCTTTTTTAGAATTTGCTATTGCGCCTTCGTTTTGTAATGTAATATCATATTGTACAATATTATGAAAACCCGAAGCATACAGTTTTGTATTATCCGGTGAAAAACTTAAGCCGTACAATTCGTAAATATAATCCTCATCGGGCTGATATGTGTCAATTTTCATTCTTTTCTCTACAACACCGGTACTTTTGTTAAAACTGAACAAAAAAAGCATAGGAGGAGCTAATGTACTAAACACATTTGTTGCCGTTGCAATCTTTGTACCGTCGGGCGAAAATTTCATACTACCTGCAAAAGCCGTATTGAATTCATTGCCAAAATCGGAAATAACCGGAATTGTGTCAATATCCTCTTTAACACGATAAGCATAAAATATGGCTTTTGTTCTGTGATGCGCCAAAACCCAATAACCGCCATCTTCGCACGCAATTGTACCTGTTAACTTTTCGCTTACGCTATCCATTAAAGGAATATTCTTTTTTTGGACTACTCCATCGGGATTTTCCAAATTTACTTCGGAATAGTACATTGAGGAAACAGGATCAAAGGTCGTTGAGGTAAGGTCGGGAACCGTAAAAATGTAATAAAGTTTGTCGTTTATCGGATTAGGTACAATAAGGGTATTTTGTGTTGAAGAATTGCCGCTTTTTAATCCCTTACCACCCGTCATTTCTGCATGCCGTGAATTCCAAACAGTAACACCATCGGTATAAAAGAGAAGCTCGCCTGTTCTTTTATCGGACATTACAGCACAACCCTCATAAACTTTGACTTTACCACCGTCAAGTACTTCGGGAAAACCACGCTTAAAGGTAAGTCCCGCTCCTTCACCAAAATACCAATTAGTCGCTTCATTCTGTGAATAGAGGGAAAAAGCGGACGCAAGCACCAAAAAGAAAATGGTACAGCATTGTCTCATAGTTAATCTTCACGAATTGTAACACGAGTCTATACAACTATGTAAATATAGGGTATATTACAATCATAGTAATATCCATTAATATACCCTATGTACCGACTAATGCCGGAAAATGTTCCAAAAACATCGTAGTTTTTGCTTCGGGCTTAGTATGATCGGGTTTAACTCCATAGGCAATTCTCTAAAATTCACCTTGAAAAACCTGAATAGATAGATTCTTCACTTTGTTCAGAATGACATCCTTTTATTGAACAAACCAAAAAGATTTAGAAATTTTCCTGTATGGAAGAGAAATAAAAGAGGAGTTTGAATTGAAACGGTTTCAGTTGAACATTTCGGAAACAAACAAATGTCTGTACACTAATCCAAGTTGCATAATAGCTGAAAAGATTGTATATTGCATACTATGATTAGCAAGGCGACGTATGAAACAACTTAAAATGAAACTGTTTGAGAGCAAAAGTTTATCAAGTGTTGATGATGAACCAAAAAATGGAAGGGTGACAGGATATACAATATACAATGCTGAACAAGAGAGAAGAACAGTAAGGAATGATTTACCGAGTCTATATCCAGACTTGCCTGATAAAAAATTCGATATTATATATGCCGACCCACCTTGGGATTACAATGGAAAAATGCAGTTTGATAATAGTGGAAAAGCAGAAAATTTTGATATTGATAAAAAGATTTTTATCAGTTCTGCTAATTTTAAGTATCCTACCTTGAAAACTAAAGAACTTGTACGAATACCTATTCATCAGATAGCAAAAGATGATTGTCTTCTTTTTATGTGGACAACTAATCCACACTTAGAGCAGGCGATTCAATTAGGAAAAGCATGGGGTTTTGAATACAGAACTGTTGCATTTATTTGGGATAAGCTAATCCATAATCCGGGACAATACACATTATCCAATTGTGAGCTGTGTTTAGTTTTTAAAAGGGGTAGGATTCCACGTCCTCGTGGAGCCAGAAATATTCAGCAATTAATACGAAGTCCCAGAGGAAAACATAGTGAGAAACCGCATGAAGTATTAGAATCAATAGAAAAAATGTTCCCTACACAAGATCGAATCGAATTATTTGCAAGAAAAAAACCAAAAGGGTGGTCGGTATGGGGGCTTGACGTGAGAGAAGAACACTACTCTGAAACTATAATAACAGATGTTTCAAATGTCGGTTGAAATGCTTTAGCAAGGCAGATTGGTCGGATGAATTACGCCAGAAAAAGTAATGTGCTGTAAACTCATCGTACCAACAAGTAATTTCTCTCACTCTACAAGGGTCTCTTGTGATATTACCTTGGAACACAGTCCAAAATGGCAAAACGTTGTCACCAAGATTTCCATGCTGCCTCAGTATCTTTTGTAAGCCGGGTGTAAAATATTTGCACGAGCGTTCATGTGCATTTCCTCTACCATCAGTTCGCTTACCTCCTTCAACCCAGCCGTCTTGCCTCTTCACTTCCACATAAATAGTTTTAGATGTTTCTATATTATCTATTGCATAATCAGGCAAAAGACCATGTTGAATAATTGGCTCATCAGGTGTATAAATTTCTTTTAAAGTAGATTTACCTAAGGGTACATTCACATATACATTTCTTAACTCATTCGGTTTGGCACGAATCTGAAACTCAGTACCCTCGAAATTCTTTTCAAAAACCCTAAAGAATGCTGTTTCCGCATTCCCTGCTTTTTTTCCGCTATCATCCTGCCACTTCCTACGTATTCGATTCTCGGAACTTCCCATACTATTCGTTAATTAAATCGCAAATAGAAACATTTAAAGCTCTGGCAACTTTTTCTACGTTAGTTAGTGTAATGTTTTTTTCAGCACGTTCTATCATACCGATATACGTTCTGTGAAGATTTGCTTTAAAAGCAAGTTCCTCTTGAGAAAGACCGGTTTTTCTCCTGCTTTCCCTCACATTATTACCAAAAACTACAAGAATTTTTGTTTTATTCATACTTACAAAATTTAGACACAAAGATACCTTTAGTATGCAAAGTGTACTACATACTATGGTTAGCATTTTAAGTGAGATGAAATTTATCTTTTTCGTTATTGGAAGAATTTTTTCGTCGCATTGCGTATTCGCACCTAATATGTTCATCGTTGTGAGCGACTAATGAGTTATAATTCTCAATGAATAGAATAGGTCCTCCTCCTATTTCACGGTGGCTATTATTATACTTTTGGTGTATTATAAACCACATTCCGCTTTTAGCCCTTCTTCTATGTAAATCTCTTATGCCACGTATTTGCGTGCTTTGTGTGCTTTTACTCGTGCACGAAAGGGTATATGTTTTCCTTGGCATTGATGTTGTTCCGGGCATAATGCGTAAAAGATTCGGGGAGTAGAATATATGATACATGATCATCTGTTTACTAAAGGGCGTTTACCGCTCATGAACAGAGCTTTGGATGCATATGCCATGAGGCAGCAAACCATTGCTACCAATATGGCAAATGCCACATCCCCGATATATAGACCTCAAAGAGTAAAGTTTGAAGAAGAGTTCGAGAAACAACAAACCGTATTACGCGGTACACGGGGCGATGACAGACATATGCCTGTGGGTTCATTGAACGATTCGGAAATTAAAGGCGAGGGTGAACCTTCGGCAGTGCCGGAACCCGAACGACTTTTTAGCGGCGAGAGTCATGTAAATGTTGATAAGGAAATGTCGGAATTAGCGCAAAATCAGATACGTTTTCGTTTTGCTTCCCGAATGACTCAAAAGTTTTTTCAGGGAATGCAAAATGCAATTAGGGGTTCTAATCAATAAACGATGAAATTATGGCTGAAAATCTTTTTACTTCCTTAAAAATAAGCAGTCAGGGTTTGGGTGTGCAACGCCAACGATTGAGTGCCGTTGCCAAAAACATTGCGAATGCCAATACCACTCGCGGTGAAAACGGCGATGTGTATAAAAGAGAAGTGGTAATTGCAAAAGCAAATCCGAAAGCACCTTTTTTTAAGGAATTGGAAAACCAAATTGGGGTTGTCGGAACAAATGGCACGCATGCAGGCAATTTGCGTGAAAATGTATTTGATAAAGATACGAAAGCCGTTACAACCCAAGTGGTGAACGATAATTCGCCGCCGAGAAAAGTATATGATCCATCACATCCCGATGCAAATGAAGAGGGATATGTGGAAATGCCTAATGTAAATATTGTTACGGAAATGGTGGAAATGATTAGCGCGCAACGTTCATTTGAAGCTAATACCTCCGTTATTTCATCGGCTAAAAATATGGCGCGTGAGTCATTGGAAATCTAAGGGTGAATTTCGATGAATATTAATGCGGTTAGAGCATATTCACAAGCTGCTGGTAACAGACCCACTTTGCCGGAGCGAAGGCGAGAAGTAATTACCGATGCTTTTGATATTGAATTGGGAGTTCGGGAAAAAAAAGAAAATACGAAGGAAACGAAAAGTTCCGTTTCCAAAGAGCAAACAACCTTGCGTTCCAATAGTTTTTTTACAAAACATTATACGCAAGATTTTGTACAAAAAGAACAATATGAGGTGTTTACAAATAAAGGGTCGGTACGGAAAGATGAATACACAAAGGGAACGATTTTTGATGGCAGAGCATAAGCAATAAAGGAGAAAACACATGGTAACAAATGAAACAAATCCGATAAAACAATTGTTCAAACCGGTAGAATTACAAAGGTTTGAATCAGGTACAATACAAAGTCCCGATGATATTAAACAAGAATCGTTTGTGGATTCATTAAAGGGTTTTATCGGTGAGGTAAACGAAACACAAATTGACTCTGCTGATAATACGGTAAAATTTGTAAAGGGTGAGCCGATTGATTTGCATGATGTTATGATTTCGGCTGAAAAAGCAAAAACCACATTTCAATTATTGCTTGAATTAAGGAATAAATCGCTCGATACATATCGGGAACTTATTCGTATTCAGGTTTAATCAATTATATAGAGTAATAGTATGGCAGATTTACAAGTTCAGCCACGACAGAATATAGTCGGTCAATTACGTTCTTTTGCAAGTCGGCTTAACC
>JALHLL010000024.1:0-3371 GCA_022844575.1 bacterium | reverse complement strand
AAAATAATGATTGGCGGAGCGGTAGTGGTTGCCATTGCCGCTATTGTACTTATAATAGGCAGTGCCAATAAAACACAAATGGGTGTTCTGTTCAGCGAACTTGAAGCTAAGGATGCCGCTACGATAACGGAAAAACTTCGTGAAAGAAATATTCAATATGAATTGCAAAATAATGGCTCTACCATTTTAATTCCGCAGGAAGTATTGCATGATACGCGATTGGCACTTGCATCGGAAGGTTTGCCGGAATCGAGCGTTGTCGGTTATGAATTGTTCGATAAAACGAATTTGGGGATGTCCGATTTTGTTCAAAAGTTGAATTATCGGCGCGCATTAGAGGGTGAGCTTGCCCGTACCATAAACTCCATAGCCGAAGTAAATAAAGCGCGCGTACATATTGTTATACCCGAAAAAGCATTATTCGATAAAGACCAAAAACAGCCGAGTGCTTCGGTTGTTTTGCAGTTTAAGGGTGCCAAAAGCATCAATAAAATAAATGTTGAAGGTATTCAGAACTTAGTGGCAAGCAGTATTGAAGGGCTTGATCCCGGAGCCGTAACGGTAGTTGACCAAAAAGGACAAATACTATCCGAACCGCAACGCGATAAAAATTCGCTTGCCGCCATGAGCGATACGCAATATGAATTGCAACAAAAGGTTGATCAATATCTTACATCGAAAGTGCAAAGTTTACTTGATGGCGTTTTGGGTGTTGGTAATTCGGTAGTGCGTGCAACAACGGAACTTGATTTTCAGCAATTGGAAAAAACGGAAGAAAAATTTAATCCGGATGAACAGGTAATACGAAGTGAACAACAAATCGAAGGGCGCAGTGCAGCAGTTGATTCGCTTAATTATCCGGCTACCAATTCCAATAGCGAAAACCGTAATAAAATCACCAATTATGAAATTTCAAAAACGGTGGAAAAAATTGTTAATAATGGCGGCGGCATTAAAAGAATGACCGTTGCCGCACTTATTAACGGCACAACGAAAGTAATTGAGGAAAACGGTGAACCCAAATTGGATTATAAAGCACGTCCTCAAGAACAAATGTTGCAATTAAATCAGATTATTAAAAATGCCGTGGGTTATAATCCTACTCGGAACGATCAGGTTTCGGTAGAGAATATTCAATTCGATATTACATCCGAAGAAGAGGAATTACAACGCCTGAAAGGCAACGATTTACCGCTTTCAACGGAAGAAATTATTGAAAAGGTGCTTATCGTATTGGCAATGATTTTGGCAATATGGATGATACGAAAACTTATTATGTCGCCACAAGTACGAAGCCGTATTGATTGGGTATTAGGACCTCCACCGGAAGTTGACCAAGCATTATTGGCAACCATTCGCGGCGATGATCCTCTGTTGTTAATGCCGGGTATTACAACATCGTCCTCACGGCAAATCGAAGCGTATGAGCCATCGGTCGATCGTGAAGCTTTGGCAGAAATGGCGCGTCGTAAATTGGATGAACAAACGGCTGGTGAATTGACAGAAGATGACTACATTAAGGAAGAAATTAATCTACGTGTAAAGAACTATTTATTGGATAAACCTGTAGATGCCGCAAGATTGCTTAAATTGGTTATTCAGCAAGATAATGTACCGAAAAAGAAATAAGAATATTTAAGTTTTGAGGGGCGATGACAAAGGGATTATTATGGCTAAAGAATTAGAACCGGTCAGAACAGTATCATACGAAAGATTAACAGGCAGGCAAAAAGTAGCCATTTTGCTGATGACGCTTGATGTGGAGAATGCTGCCAAAATTTATTCCCAGTTAGATGTGAAGGATGTTGAATCCATTGCTATTGAAATTTCCACATTAAAGGGAATTTCAAAAGAGATGATTCATAGGGCAAATGAAGAGTTCTTTGAATTGATGACCGCTCACGGTTATTACATTGACGGCGGAATGGATTATGCATTGAATTTATTGCAACGCTCATTCGGTGTGGAAAGAGCGAGGGAAATAATTGAAAGAATTAAGGTTCTTACAACAATTCGCGGTTTTGATATTCTTCGTAAAGCCGACCCACAGCAGTTGGCAAGTTTTCTATCGAAGGAACATCCGCAAACGATTGCTCTTATTTTATCGCATCTTACCCCTGACCAAAGTTCCGATTTATTAAATGAATTTACGGAAGAACTAAGAGCCGATACTTTAGTTCGTATTGCAACGCTCGGTAAAGTATCGCCTACTATTATTGCAGAAGTGGAAATGGTGGTTGACCAAATAGGTGATGCCGTACTCTCGCAAAATTTGGCAGCGACGGGCGGTGCATCATTGGTTGCGGCAATTCTTAATAAAACAAATAATGCGACGGCGAAAAGTTTATTGGAAACGATTGAAGAACGTAATCCGGGTCTATCAGGCGAAATAAAACGATTAATGTTCTTATTTGAAGATATTATTCTTATTGATGATAAAGGTATTCAGAGAATATTACGCGAAGTGGATAAACGTGATCTTGCGATGGCTTTGAAAGTTGCCGATGAAAAAATCCAAACAAAAATATTCAAGAATATGTCCGAACGTGCTGCAGAAGTTATTCGTGAGGAATTGGAATTTATGGGACCGGTAAAATTAAAAGATGTGGAAGCGGCACAAATGCGTATTGTCGATGTTATTAAAATGCTTGAAGAACGCGATGAAATCGTTATCAGCGGTCGCGGTTCGGAAGATGTATTCGTATAAACACTATGAACACAAAATCGTTTACTATAGAATTTCCACATAAAGTTCCGCGATTGGAAATAATACCGGCTTATGCCGATGATGATATTGTTGCGGCAAGTTTTCGGGAATTTGAGGCAGAAGATTTTCCTGATGGTGATGAATTATTGGAGGAAAGCGATTTACCGGAGCCGATAGCGTATTCAGATGCTCAGGAATTGATACAAGAAGCATACGATAGGGGTTTTGAGGATGGGAAACAGGTAACGACTGCCACAATGACGGTAGAAATTCAGGAGCAGCAAATTGTACGTAAGCGTTTTGAACAAATGCTTATAAAAGTGCAACAGGATTTTACGATTCTTTCAAAATCAATGGAAGAACTTACTCTTAATTTGGCTGTGGAAATTGCTCAGACCATAATTGGCGAACAAATAAGCTTCGGTAGTTCGATGGTAGTTAAACAAGTAAAAAAAGCCATTGACGGATATAGAAATGCAAGCGCGTTGATAGTAAGGGTTAATCCGGAAGAATATAATGCTCTTACCGAAGTAAAAAGCGAATTGATTTATGATACGGTAAAAAATCCTACATTAACCATTGTTGCCGATGCAGCTATAGAAGTAGGGGGATGTATTGTGGAATCGGATATCGGGGCGGTGGATGCGCAAATAAAAACGCAATT
>JALHLL010000023.1:16116-24382 GCA_022844575.1 bacterium | reverse complement strand
GCTTGATAAAGAAATACATACTCTCGATGTGAGCAATGATGGTAAAACAATTCTCACAACAATTCCCTTTTCAGATAATGAACAATTTCAAGACTCATTGGTGTGGCTTTGGGAAACATATACGGGCAAACTTATAAAAACTCTACACGGACATCGAAAAGGTTCATATCTATTTGGGGCTTATTATGCGGGTAATAATATTATTTCACAAGGTTCAGATGAAACTACAAGGATTTGGGATGGCGCGACGGGGGAGTTATCCGTCACTATCAATGGTATAAACTATGCGAGTAATGATGTTATCGTAAGCGAAAACGGAGAAAAGATAATAACAACGACTAAAAAAGTAAGAATATGGGATGTAAAAACCGGCTCGTTAATTTCCACACTTCCGGATATGTCTGATTTATCCTCTTTGCCTACATTTAATAGGAAAGGTACCGAAGTTATATGCGCCGAGAGTAATTCGAGAATAGGTATATATGATGTCAATTCCGGAAATTTGATACGATATCTAAAAGGGCATACACAAAAATCATATTCGATACAATACAGCCGCGATGACTCCAAGATAATAACGGCATCGCTTGATAGTACTGCCATTATACATAGTTCGGAGAGCGGCGATATTCTGTGTACTCTTAGGCATGATGACCAAGTTACCGGTGCCTTTTTTAATGATGACGGCACTTATGTTTTTACAACGAATAAGAAGTTCTTTACTCTGTGGAATGCAAAGAATTGTGCGAAAATTAATGATTTGCGAACCTTCCCCACGCCGATAAACACGTTTGCGTTTTATAATAATTCAGTTGTTCTTTCCGGTTATGAAGGAACAATAGAGCTCTATGATGTAGATAAGGGTGATTTAGTAAAAAAAATGGCCGGAATGAATGCTCCGAAAAAAACTATGTTCAGTCGTGATGGTAAGTTCTTTATGGCTCTCGATAATAACTTAAGCATAAAGGTATGGGATACCGAGAACTTTAATCTCGTACATATTATGAAAAGCGAGTATCCGATAGATGACTTTAAGTACAATAATGCTTCCAATAGAATACTCTGTACTCATGGTATATATTATATTACTGCTTGGGATATAGGAACGGGAATTAAGCTGTCGCAAGCAAATATGGAACAACATCATTCTGTTCGAACGGTTGAGTTTGATAATTCGGGCGATTATTTTGTAACGACCGGAAATGATAATAGCACGATAATATGGGATGTACAATCAGGCAATAAAATACATCAGTTTAAAGAAAATTCAGGGAGGGTGCAAGGTGCAACATATAATAATAAAGGAACAAAAATACATATAAACAATCCTGATGATGCATCAAGTTTACGGGATGTGAATTCAGGTAAACAAATAGGAGTATTTTACGCGAGTACAAAGGTTTGGTTTATGAAACCTTCTGACCGAATTGTGGCATTGTCAACATTTAATATTCCTCAAATATGGGAAGAAGATGCGCAGAAGATTATCATCTATGCCCCGCAAATGGTATCAAACCCTACAGTGCAGCTTGTAGAAAATGGTGATGCGTATATTTATTTTTCGGAAGAAAATGTTTGTAAAAAAGTTGATTTAATAACCGGTAAGGAAATTTTTACAGATACTTTATTATCATTAAAAGATAATTCCAATGTTCATTATGACTCAAAACACGAACGGTTTATAACGTTCAAAGATTCGGATTCGGTTACTATATGGGATGCCCTCGGTGGCGGAATACCGAAAGCTATCTTAAGCGGTCATACAATGCCTATCATTGGTTTGGCAACAGATTTATCGGGAAATTATATTTTAACGGTCTCGGATGATAGAACAGTGAAAAAGTGGGTGGTAAACGAAGAGCAACCCAATCAAATTTCTGACGAACAATCATTGTTGTCTTCTGAAACACTTGTTCATTTCAACCTTTCCCCTAACCCTGCAAACGGGGATTTAACCTTAACCTTAAGCGATATTACGACTACTCCGATACAATACTCGATATACGATGTATTTGGTAATGTAATACATGGTGGCTTTATTAATACAGGCATACAAAAGCAAATGATCAAATTGAGTGAAGTAACGGCAGGTACTTATTACTGCATTTTGTATAATGCGAATGTACACAGAGTGCAAAAGTTTATCTTCATCCAATAAATGCAAAAAGCACCGTACATAGCATGCACGGTGCTTCTAAATGTTGTGCCGATTATTTACTTTTAGTCAATTCTAATTCAATATCGAGCTTTACGATTTTATCAACTACCAAGCCGCCTGTTTCGATTGCTTTAGACCATGATAAGCCGTAATCGAAACGATTTAGCTCACCTGTAATGCGGAAACCTGCTTTTGTATTTCCCCAAGGGTCTTTTACCGTTCCGCCGAATTCCATATCGAGTGTAATGGTTTTCGTTACGTTTCTTATCGTCAAATCGCCGGTGATTTTGTATTTATTACCGCCTACTTTTTTGATGGATTTACCAATAAACTTCAACTCGGGAAACTTTTCGGCATCAAAGAAATCACCTGCACGTAAGTGATTGTCACGGTCAGTATTATCGGTAAAGATACTTTTTACTTTTGCAATTACCTCGATTTTGGCATCGGTAAAGTCGGGTTTATCGGAAAGTACATTTACTTTATAATCCGTAAACTTACCTTTGGTCGTGGCAATTAATAAGTGTTTGGCACGGAAGCCCAATTCACTATGGCTGGCATCTAGTTCCCAACGGGCTGTTTGTGCCTGAACAGTAAAGGTCGCAACAAAAAGCGACAAGCAGAGAACAAAGAGTTTTTTCATGAGATATCCTCAAAAAAAGTTAATAGAATGTGTTGTAACACATGTTTGAATAAAAAAATATGTTTTATTTTCTATGAATAACCGAATTTATATGCATTGTAACATATATCGAGAACTGAAAAATAGAAAAGATATTCAGTGTACAATAACTCGGAAAGCTGTCTTATCAACGAAGTCAAGTCCGCTTAACAAAAATATGTGTTGTAACACGTATAAGTTCAAAAAAAATTATTCTTCTTTCTCGTAAATTTTCTCACATAGTCTGGAAAGTTCCATTGACTCATCAAAACTGAGCACCTGTTGAAGCATAGCATCAAAGTTGTCTATATGAGGTTTCAGATCGTCCAGCAATTCCACACCCTTGAGCGTAATCCGTGTAAGAGAGATTCTCCTGTCATCGAAATCACGTGTTCTTTCCGCCAAACCCATATTCTCAAGTTTATCAACCAATCGGGTTATATCCGTTCCACGTTCCAAAAGTCTTTTTCGTATATCGCAACGGGAATGCCCACCGGGCAATGCCCCCTTTAGTATTCTTAATACATTGTACTGTACAAATGAAATACCGTAGCTCTCACATATTTCCTGACATGAGCGGCGAAGGTAATCGGCGCAGACTATTACATTCAGCGTAGCTTCCGCATGCGAAGATAAGGATAATGTTTGGCTTATTCTTTTTCGTAGTATTGTTCCCATAACGAAAGCAAATATAAGAAAAACATGTGTTGTAACACACATTTTTTTCTTGTATGAAGATATTGCCGGGCGAATATTGTATCTGTATAATCGTAGGTATTATTCCGGTAAATAGGCGTGCGCCTATTCATCAGTTTGATGTTTGGGTGGGTATAAAGGAATTTGGAATGCGAATGTGGAACCTCTGCCAACCGAACTGCGCACCCATACCCGTCCTTTATGTGCCTCAACAATGCGTTTTACCAACCACAAACCTAAGCCGGAACTTAATTCGCCGCCGGTGGGCCTGGCACTTAATTTTGCACCGCGTTGAAAAGCACTTTTAATATCTTCTTCAGAGAGACCGAGACCATTATCACTTACTTCCACAACCATCTCCCTATCTTGTCTATAAGCCCTTATACGTACCTTCGCTCCATTATGCGAAAATTTAATGGCATTATTAACAAGATTATCCAACACGTCTTCAATTTTATTAGTATCAGCAAAAAATGCAGGCAAATCGGAGGGTAGCTCAAGCATTATTCCCATTGATTTTAATTTGGCTGCACTTTCATTGCGGCGTGAAACGGTTTGTATAATATTTTCGATAGAGGATTCTTCATAGTTCAGGTTCATGTGTCCCGATTCAAGAGCCATAACCTTACATACTTCTTGCGAAAGTGCTACGATCCTTCTTGAGGTTTCCACCAAATCATCCATCACCTCGCTTTGTTCCAAAGCAGTTAAGTCATATGACCGTAATAACTCCACTAATCCTTTTATTAAACCGGCAGGATTTTTCATGTCGTGGATTACCATTGCAAACAGTTCGTCTTTCTGACTCTGCAATTCCTCCAATTCCGTTTTTTTCTTTGCGATTTTTTCAATGGACTTCTCCAATTCCTTATTTCGCACATGGAGTTCATCACCCCTCATCTGAAGAGCATCCATTTGCCCGCGCAAGGCAGCGATTTCCGCCTTCAGCTGTGCATTTTCCGCGGTTAGTTCATCAATTTTACTATTGCTCATGTCGTCACCTAAAGTAGTAGATGGTTGAAGTGGTTGTACCGTGGGGTTTTTGATTTTTATTACTTTTCTTTTGCGTATCACATTGTACGCAATTCCGGCAATGCCGAGTATCGCAGCAGTTGTACCTATCGGAATCCAAGGAGAAGAGCCTGACTCTTCACTTGCTGTAAGCAGGGAATCTTGTGCTTCTTTTTCGGATTTGGTAGAATCTGTTTCCGGCAATTCCTTTTTAGGTACAGGTTTTAATCGTTTTGGTGCATCAGCCGTATTTACGGTAAAATTAAACGTAAACGGCTCGGTTTTCCATTGTCCGGGTACATAAGAAAAAACGGTAAACGTATAAGTATCTTCCGGTAAGCCCGTGTATTTAACAGCCGATGAATTGAGGGTTTCCGTACGTTTTAAGCCGGAGTTTACCGCTGAGAGAGTAACGGAGAATAAAAAAGGAGTTTTTTTCTCTTCATTAGTTTTGCAGGCATACTTTAACTCAATCGTATCACGTTGTGCCATTATCGGCTGAGACGCAGGACTTTCGATTATTCCGTTTATCTTCATTTCACGGAGTACCGTTTGCCTTTCTATTATGTCGTCCTGCGCATGCAATGCCGAAATAGCGTATAGCGATAATATTCCCGCTACCGACAACTTCTGCCAGCCAAGAACATAAGTAGCAAATGTTCTTTTTATAGACTTATGTTTACTCGTGCCACTCTGCATCATTCTGTCTCGTATGCTTTTTTTCTCAATAATACTGCCTGATGTCGAGGTCGGATTTTTTTCTGTTCGATAGCACTTTTCATTAGACGCATTACATCGAAAAAAGTGCGATAAGGATAATGTGGAATTCTTTCCATGCTGCAATATGATGCCAATGCCCCTTTTGCAAAAATAATATCGGCATGGCTTGCAGCACACATATCCGAATGCCCATCGCCAATATATACGATAAGATGCTCGGGTGGAGTCTGCTCCATTACTATATTTCTTTTGCACGAAGCACAAAAGCAAGTGCATGATTCGCTTGCAAAAGGGAATATAGGTTGTAAAGGATAAGTTGCCGTCATGGTATTTGCAAAGAATGGAATATGTTCCAAGCCATGTAGTTGTAAAATTGCTTTTATATACTCTTTGAAGCCATCGCTCACTATTGTAAGTGGAAATGACATCTGCTGACAGAAACGTACAAATTCCGTAAAGTACGCATCTATCTGATATCGTTGTGCAAAGTGATTGAGTGTATCTTCATTAAGAGTTGTTTCGATAGTTGTTACTACCCTTTTATAGTATTCCCTTACCGTATCGTTACCTTGCACAAGCCGTTGCATGGAGCGTTCGAAGTCGGAAGAGAACTCCTCAAAAAAAGCATCCCCTGTATCTATTGTCGTTATCGTTCCGTCAAAATCGCAAAAGACGGACAAGTTCTGTGGCATAAATGATAATTAGTAGGAATAAAAACCATGACCGGACATTGTACCCGTTCGTCCGGCACGTACATATTGCCTAAGTATAACAGCCGCCCTATATCGTTCCTGATGATATTCCCTATAAAGCCCATCGAGTAAAGCCAAAACAAAATCCAGCCCTAACTCATCTCCCCATGTTAGCAAACCTTTCGGATAATTGACACCGAGTTTCATCGCATTATCAATGTCTTCGCAAGAAGCGACTTTTTCCTGTACTGCAAATGCAGCTTCATTGATAAGTGTTGCAAGAATACGCGGAGACACTAATCCGACTTTATCTTCAAGAAACTGTACTTCAAACCCCAAATTTTGTACATATGATTGAACTTTTTGCGATAAGGTTTCATCAGCCAATAAAGACATAGCACATTCTATGCCTTTATTTTTAGTAAAACCGCTTATACCGCTTATGATTGCCGTTGAGGCACTATGCACCGTTTGAGACAAAGCAGTTGCCGTACAAACGGAAGAACCTGCTAAATATAGCGCATTTCTTTGGATAATAAGGTCATGTACTATAGAAGGTATGGCAGAATGTTCATGAATAATGGAAAAATCAACGATGACAATGTCACCAACCTTAGATTCCATTTCAAAAGCTTCGTGTACGATACGATCCTGATAACCGTCCCAAAATGATACAATATCGGCGGAGTCGGACAGATAAAGAACAAAGTCATGCCCTTTATTGTTAAGTAAGGCGGCAAATTCGCGTGCCGCTATCGAGTTCCCGCAAATAAGGGTTGTTGTCTGAGATTGTTCTGACATAATGTATCGTAAAGTGAAAGTGTAGGCGAAAATTACGAGGATTCGCCCGAAAACCAAGAATCGTGAACCAATGAATTTGTGCAAATTGCATATACGGATACACAAGAATTATAATGTGGGGTATTATCGATGAGTAATATGGTAACGCGCATCATAGTAGGTGCAATAGGCATTCCTTTTCTTATTTGGATTATTATACATGGGGGATATGCCTTCCTGTTTTTTACAATGGTTATTGCGGCATTGGCACAATGGGAATTGTATAAAACGGCAAGGATAAAGGGCTATCAGCCGATTGAATGGCTGGGCATCGGTTTCGGTGTACTCTATCTTGCAACGGCTGCCCCAATACCTATTGTTAGTTTACCGACTGAATTTACGATAGGCGCAATGGTTTTGATTGCTTTTATCATGGAGGTATTCCGACGGAGGGGCACCGCCCTTGCCAATGCAATGACAACAGTAGGCGGTTTCCTTTATATTCCGTTCGGCATCGGTTTTCTTCATCATATTCATCGTTTTTTTATTGATAATTCGCATGATGACGGAAAATACTTTATCGTTATCCTTTTTGCAGGAATTTGGCTATGCGATTCGGCGGCATATTTTACAGGAAAATTTTTGGGTAAGCATAAATTATTGGAGCGTGTAAGCCCTAAAAAAACATGGGAAGGTGCAATCGGCGGATTTGTTTTCGCAATAGCGGGGGTATATGGTTTATCGCAATGGCTTATTGAGCCGCATTTTTCCACATCGTTTATTATTATAACGGGAATAATTATAGGGACAATCGGGCAAATAGGGGATTTATTCGAATCGCTTATAAAACGTGATGCACAAGTAAAAGACAGTTCGCATATTATACCCGGTCATGGCGGCATACTTGACCGCTTCGACAGTTTACTATTCGTAGCACCCACGTTATGGTTATTATTGATATTGTTTCAAAAAATGGGACTAAAGATTTTTGTGTATTGATGAAATAAGATATTTTTGAAAATAATTATAATCTACGTTGCGAATGAAATTGATAACATTCTAAATATTCTACAGAGGTGTATATGCAAGATGAAATTATGGTGAATATTGGAAAAAAATTAAAAGAGACTTGGCGTGGTGAGATATTAGAAAGGTTTAAGAAAGGTCTCATTGTATATGAAAGGCAATTGCAAGCAGAATTGTACTTCTGCTTGAGAAACGTTCTAAGAGAAGAAGAGGGCTATAATATATGGGTTGAGCCGACTCTAAATGAAGAAGAGCTTAGTAAGGTTAAGCCTGATTTGATTATTACTCATGGAGATTCGGTCAAGGCAATTGTTGAGCTGAAATTTATGCCATGGAATTGGAGCGAACCGGATTCTTCTGATATACAGAAAATGATCAAAATAGAAAAAACTTCTTGTAAAGAAATTATATTAAGTTATCCACCAGTTTATGCAGAATGGGAGAAACAGAAAGAGGTTTATCGTTCGTATCAGATGGATAGAGGATACTTGAATGTCTTTTTTGCAGTTGGAAATCCCAAGT
>JALHLL010000023.1:0-16106 GCA_022844575.1 bacterium | reverse complement strand
CTGAAGGGATGGATTGACGATAAAGAGAAAGAAAAAATAGTATTTGAATATGATGAATGAAATCACATTGAATAAACTTTAGGGGTACTTATTCTAACAGATAAGTACCCCTAATTACATTGTCCAAAAGAATATCTACATATATGAGGGTCTCTTTAAGATTTCCCCTTCTCCCTCAAAATTTCCAATGTGCCGCGTACCTGATATAATTTTCTTGCGATGGTTGATTGTTGTTCTACGAGATTGTTGATGTATTAAGATTCTTACACATTAAAAATTATATGGTCAACTTTCTTACTTTATTCTATGTGTATTTTCGTTTAATCATTCTTGCAAAAGCAGCATACTCGCTTTTACTTTCGATTGCGATGTCTAAAAGAGTTTTGGCTTCTTCATCAGAATTGTAGAGTTGCGACAAAACAACCAATGTACGTATATAATGATTTCTACTTCTAAGAAGTTCATCTTTGTTCAAACCATATACTTCTTCCGAAATCTCGCCCCTCTTATTTTTTGGTTTTACTATTGCGATATGTGTTTCTTCATCGTACTCGAATTCAAAGAAATCATCCGGTTCGTCGGTACAAGGATTAACAAGAGGGCCTCCTTCATTATTGTCATACCATGTATCACCTTTTTGTTCTGCGCCATTACACCGTTTACAAGCTAATAAAAGATTATCCCATGTTACAGCTAATTCAGGGAATTTACTCTTGGGTCGGAAATGTTCAATGTCTCCATAATCAACGTCCGAAATATAAGATTCGCAGTAAGCACATTTGCCATGAAACATACTTACCAATGCTTTTTTAATAGTTCCTTTATTATACTTTGCTATCGCCTTTTTCTTCGTATGTTCATCAGAAGCATTTACAATATCTGTCGTCCATTTTTCTTCATTCTTTTTGAGTATCGCCGGCTTAGTTGCTCTTTCAACCTTTATCATTGAACTTCTCATCTAAAAATTGTTCAATTCTTACTTGGAGACTGCTTGTATCACCAAAACTTTCATAAGCTTTTTTAGCTATGGGGGAAACTGTTGCAAGTTCGGTTTTTTCCTGACTTGTCAGATTGCTTTTCATTTTCAGCATTTTGAACTTCTGTAGGTATCGCTCGGTTTGTGGCGAAAATGGCGATACTAAACCAAATGCACTACTTGCCAATAATCTATCAACACTCATAAACGCTGTGTCCGCTACCTCTTTCACCTCAGTTTTATCGCCATGAAAAACAAATCTGAATGTTTTTGCATCAGTCCCTGCACCTGCCGCAATTAATGGGCTATGTGTTGCAACAATAAACTGAATATTAGGGAATTGGTCACGCAGTAAACCGGCTATTTCTCTTTGCCAAACGGGGTGTAAATGTATATCAAGCTCATCTATCAGTACAACCCCCTCTTCTTTTAACGGATCGGCACTTTCAGGAAAATGGTCAAGCATACGCCAAATAACATCGCCTATAAGAGCCAATACACTTCTGTAACCATCGCTTAAACTAATGGTTGAAACCTTTATTCCTTTAACGTCAAAAAGTATTTTTCCATCTGCTGATACGGAATCGTACGATACTCCCTCCGGCAAGATAGTATTGATTGCTTGAACAGCTATATCCCTCTGTTTTTCAGCAAATGCTTTACTTCCATTATCGCCTTTTA
The DNA here is from genome assembly GCA_022844575.1 of bacterium. Classification (GTDB taxonomy): domain Bacteria; phylum Bacteroidota; class Ignavibacteria; order Kapaibacteriales; family UBA961; genus UBA2353. Next base: position 14,449 of record JALHLL010000023.1, on the reverse strand, counting down.
CTATTCGGTAGTCAAGATATATCATCCATTGCTCGAATGATGAAAGTGCTTCATCTTCTTTAAACTGTGTTGTGAAGTTATTATGTCTTTCCTGTGAAGTAAGGGTAGGTACTATTACTCGGCTTTCTCGCGTTAAACGACGAAAAGCACCATAGCCGGCAGCAAACCACCCTTTACCTTTTGAGGTAAGTGCATTTTCCTTCAACCATGTGAGTCTCTTTTCAGAATTTTCAAAAATTGCCGGTTCATTATACTGCTTATTACGAACTGTTACTTTTTCCGAACCGGTAACATAGTATGTGTATCCGAACGATTTTGACTCCATTTTCTGTCCGAATGTACCCGGATCGTTTTTACCTTGATGTATTCGTATTGTTAACTTTCCGGGTGTTCCTTCTTTTCTAACCCATCCGTATGGGACAGGTAAAAGTTTATTTACATTTTCGGGTCCGGCAAGTAGCAATCCCAATGCTTGTAATACCGTACTTTTTCCGCCTCCGTTTTCTCCCAAAAGTGTAATCCAAGGTGCGGGGTTTTTCTTCTTATCAACCATTTCGAGCTTTATTTTCTCAAACCCCTTAATGTTTTCTATAGTAAACTCTTCTACGTACATAGTGCTATATTTCTCATAAATAGTTTACAATTCTTTTTTTCGATCTCCCAGCGTCTCCAAAGTGCCTTTTACCTGATATAATTTTCTTGCGATGGTTGATTGTTGTTCTACCATTTTATTATATCGTGCGGATTCTTCCACAATTTCCGCCAAATAGCGTGTACGGTCAGGTGGAATAATATATACTTTTTCGCTTTGTGCTGTTGGTGTTATTAATGAACTTTGCCATTGTAATTGCATTTTGTCATTTACTTTATCTATAATGGCAAGGTAGAGTGCATTAACACCCGGATCGTTAAACTGTGATGCGATTGTACCATATACGGGCATTTCATCGGGTTTTTTAGACCATGCACCATGCCCCCTTTGGTACTGTTTGCGTACATCACGCAGGGCATCCAATGCGCCGCGTTTATCGAATTTATTGATAGCCACTAAGTCGGCATAATCAATCATATCTATTTTTTCCAATTGACTTGCCGCACCGTATTCGGGTGTCATGGCATAAAGTGCAATATCCGCTACGGAAGTAATTTCCGAATCACTCTGCCCTATACCAGCCGTTTCGACGATAATAAAATCGAAACCCGCACTTTTTAAAATGGAAATGGCACTATGTACATTTTTATTGAGCGCGATATTTGCCTGGCGTGTTGCAAATGAACGCATATATACACGATTATTACTTACGGAATTCATGCGTATTCTATCGCCAAGTAATGCGCCGCCTGTTTTTCTTTTGGAAGGGTCAACGGAAATAACGCCAATCGTTTTATCGGGAAAATCTTCGAGAAAACGTAATATCAATTCATCGGTCATCGATGATTTGCCCGCGCCGCCTGTTCCTGTTATGCCAAGCACGGGAATGGTTTTTTCCGTAGAGTTCTTTTCTTTTATATCCGCATCGGTCATTTGTTCACGTTCCAACATCGAAATTGCTTGAGCAATGGCGGTTGGATTCTTTTTACCGATTTCATCCCACAGATTATCGCCAAAAGAAAGTGGTGTCTCGAAGTCCGATTGTTCAACCAAATCGTTTATCATACCTTGCAATCCTAAGGAGCGTCCGTCATCAGGCGAATAAATCCTATTGATACCGTACTTATGCAATTCCTCTATTTCGGAAGGTAAAATAGTACCGCCGCCGCCGGCAAATATTTTAATATGTGCTGCGCCGCGTTCTCGTAACAAATCGTACATATATTTCAGATACTCCACATGCCCGCCTTGATAGCTTGTCATGGCTATTGCTTGGGCATCTTCCTGTACGGCACAATCCACTACATCCTGCGCAGCACGATTATGCCCCAAGTGAATCACCTCCGCGCCCGTGCCCTGTATAATACGGCGCATAATATTGATAGCGGCATCATGCCCATCGAAAAGAGATGCTGCCGTTATAATGCGAATCTTGTTTTTAGGTGTATATGGTGCAGTGTATTCAGCCATGGTGTTCCTGTATCCGTTAATTCTATTGAACCGATAGTAATAATGCGAAAATAGGACGAAAAAGTATTGTCGGCGGTGTAAACAAGTGGAAGCACTGTTCCGCAATATCCGACGAATCTCGTATTTTGCTATACTACACTTCATCATTCGGATTAGAAAGAAACGTGCTATGGCTATGGAAAATCAAGCAAATGAGCAGAAAAAACCCGTTATTTTAAGCGGTATGCAACCTACAAACGATCTGATGCTCGGCAATATGATAGGAGCATTAAGAAACTGGGTGGTTTTTCAGCAACAGTATGAGTGTTATTTCTGTGTTGTTGACCTTCATGCGCTTACCGTTCGGCAAGTACCCGCCGAACTTCGCAGACGTAGTTTGGATGTAGCAGCCACCTATATTGCGGGTGGTGTTGACCCCAAACAGGCGGCAATTTTTATACAGTCGCATGTATCGGAACATGCGGAACTTACTTGGGTTCTGAACACATTTGCAGGTATGGGCGAATGTAGCCGCATGACGCAGTTTAAGGATAAATCGAGCCAACATAGCGATAATGTGAATGTGGGCTTATTTACGTATCCGATACTTATGGCTGCGGACATTTTGTTGTATCAGGCAAATCTTGTTCCCGTTGGCGAAGACCAAAAACAACATTTGGAACTTACGCGCAATGTGGCGGAACGTTTTAATTTCCATTATTCGCCAACCTTTACCATACCGGAGCCATTTATACCGCAAAGCGGCGGCAGAATAATGAGTTTGCAAGAGCCGACAAAAAAAATGTCGAAATCCGATCCGAATGCCGGCGCCACTATTTTTCTTATAGATTCCGATGACCAAATTCGTAATAAAATTAAACGTGCGGTAACCGATAGCGGCACCACCATACAATACGATGAGGCAAGACCGGGCGTAAGTAATCTTATGGAAATATACAGTATAACAACAGGAAAAACCGTTGCCGATATTGAACGGGATTTTGAAGGAAAAGGGTATGCGGATTTTAAAATTGCCGTTGCCGACGCGGTAGTGGAATATGTAAAACCCGTACGTGAACGGTATAATGAAATTCGTTCGGATGTACCGGAATTAACACGAATATTGCAAGAGGGTGCCGAAAAGGCAAGAAGCACAGCACGTAAAACATTAAGAAAAGTGTATAAAAAAGTCGGTTTGGTTGAGCGTACCTAATCATCATTATTTTACAAATGTTCACCTACGGTTTCTTATGAATATAAACGAGAATATAAAGGTATTGCAACAGATTGCGGAGCAATATAAAAACCGTTCGATACTATCATTATTTGATGATGATAAGAATAGGGTGGAAAAACTTACTCTTAGCTTTGAGCATATGATTGGCGATTTTTCCAAACAAAAAATTGATGATGAAATACTAAAAGCATTGGAGAACTTTGCCGAATTATGCGGCTTTGCACAAAAGCGAGAGCAGATGTTTAGCGGAGCGAAGATAAATGTTACGGAAAAACGCGCCGTTCTTCATACGGCATTGCGTAATTCCACATCGGATGACATAAGAGTGGACGGCATAAATATTATACCCGAAATAAAAGATGTGCTTCGGCAAATGGAAAATTTCTGTGCAAAATTCCATTCGGGTGAATTAGTAGGATATTCGGGTAAACGGTTGGATACAATCGTTAATATCGGAATAGGCGGTTCGGATTTGGGACCGAAAATGGTATGCACGGCATTAAAACCGTATCATAAAAAAAATACGGCAATACATTTTGTTTCCAATGTGGATTCCACCCATTTGGTGGAAACATTAACACTGTGCAATCCCGAAACAACATTATTTATTATTGCCTCGAAAACATTTACCACCGAAGAAACAATGACGAATGCGCATTCCGCACGTATGTGGTTTCTGAATAATGGCGGTAATGATGAATCGGTAGGAAAACATTTTATTGCACTTTCTACCAACTTAAAAGAAACATCGGCATTCGGTATTAATCCCGATAATGTATTCCGTTTTTGGGATTGGGTGGGCGGCAGATTTTCGCTATGGAGCGCAATCGGTTTGCCTATTGCCTTGATATGCGGATATGATTGTTTTAGGGAATTGCTTTCCGGCGGTGAGGAAATGGATAAACATTTTCATACAAAGGAAATGCGACACAATATTCCGATAATGATGGCTTTTTGCACTTTTTGGAATACGACAATAAACGGTATGGCTAATCATGCCGTATTGCCTTATGATGAATATTTGCGTTTATTCCCTGCTTTTTTACAACAGTTGGAAATGGAGAGTATTGGAAAATTTGTGGTTATGAATGGGAATAAAGTGGAATATAAAACAAACCCTTCCGTATGGGGTCAGCCCGGAACCGATAGCCAGCATTCTTTTTTTCAGTTGATACATCAGGGTACGGATATAATTCCTTGTGATTTTATTGCTGCGGCACAATCGCATAATCCGCTCGGCAATCATCAGCAGCGTTTGCTCGCTAATTTTTTGGCACAAACGGAAGCATTAATGAATGGCAAATCGGCTGCGACAGTGCGTGAGGAATTAGAAAAAGCGGGTTTGAATGAAAAAGAAATTGAGGGTTTGATTCAGCACAAAATATTTGAGGGAAATCGCCCTACGACAACGATTTTATGTAAAAAAATAGATGCTTTTACTTTGGGTGCTTTAATAGCTATGTATGAGCATAAAGTATTTACATTGGGTATTTTATGGAATATCAATTCATTTGACCAATGGGGCGTGGAATTGGGCAAACAACTTGCAAAAAAGATATTGCCCGAATTAAGCAATAAAGCCGATGAACCGCAACATGATGCCTCAACCAATAACTTAATACGCCAAATACATGCATGGAGTAATGAATAATAATAGTATGGATATACAAAGGACGGAGAAGGAATTAAGAAAAGCAACGGAATATTTTTTTACCACATTCATTAACCGTGATAATGCCGAATATGCCGAATGGTCGGAGCCATGGTATTTTAACGGCGAAGTACCGAATAATGATAAAAGCGGCGGTTGTTATGCTTTATTTGTTGGCGATGAATTGGTATATATAGGAAAAGGTATCGGCAAAAATTCGGGTTTGGCATCGAAAGTAAGTAAAGGGTGGGTATTGAATAAAGGTGATTTGGAACAGCATTATAAACCATCAAGCGAGTTTCCCGATATTACTAGTATTATGACGATTGGCTTTACGAAGCATGATTTTATTGCTGCCGCTTTGGAGATATATTTAATAGAAATATTATTGCCGCCGAGAAATAAGAACTATAAACCGAATATCAAAAACTCGATATAAATTTATAAGGAATATTGAATAATAGAGGTGGATAATGGAGCAGATGCTTACAACGGACGATTTGATAAAGGCATTGCATACGCTTGGTGTGAAGGAAGGTATGACGCTTTTGGTGCATTCCTCCATATCGGCATTCGGTTGTTATATATGCGGTGCGGAACTTGCCATAATTGATGCCCTTTGTGCTTCCGTCGGAGAAACGGGAACAATTATGATGCCTGCACATTCCGCCACTTATAGCGAACCCGCCTATTGGCAAAATCCGCCGATACCGAGTGAATGGTGGCAAATAGTACGTGAAAAAATGCCTGTGTTTACACCACAAACCGCACCAACAATAAGAATAGGAAAAGTACCTGCTTTATTTGTACAAATGCCGAATGTGTATCGCAGCAATCATCCATTGTGCTCATTTGCTGCATGGGGGAAAAACGCCATACATTTTACGGAAAATCATGCTTTAGATTTCGCTTTGGGTGATCATTCGCCTTTGGCACATATAATAAAGGCAAAGGGATATGTACTGTTTTTCGGTGCACCGTTTGAAAGCAATACCCTACTTCATTTATCGGAATTTTATTCCGATTTTCCTTCTAAAATAATTCGTAAACAAGGCGCACCTATATTGATTGACGGAAAAAGGCAATGGGTGGAATATGATGAAGTGGATGAGGATAGTGATGATTTTGACCGCATAACACGCGAATATATAGCACAATCCATAACAACAAAACACCATACGGTAGGCAAAGCCGATTTGTGGCTTTTACAGGCAAAAGAATTAGTGGAGTTCGGCACACAATGGATGAATGAGAATAGAAGTTAGAATCTCAAATTACCAGATTACAACTCTCTCCAAATTACATCATAACTGTAGAACACATTGTTTATTTCTGTTTTCAATTCGTTTAATCTCTGGGGATCAATATTCGTATAATCAATTTCAACACCTATTAACTGATCATTCGCACAAAAACCTTTAATCAGAATATATCCCTTCCGGCTATGTAAGATCAACTTATGTGAAATTCCACTTTCAGACAAGTACATCGTTAACCCTATTACGCTTAGTGCTTTTCTATAGGAAATTTTAATTGATTGTACTATTGGTATGTCTATATCATCGGGGTTGATATCTTCACAATCCCTTATCGCATCAAACTGTAATTCTTTTTTCTCAGCAATAGCCCATGCAATTTCATGGAGGTCTTTTCCTACAAGCCCCCCATTAGGCACGAACTTTTCCCATGCTATAATTATTAGTACTAAAACAATGAGAAAAATGAGAGTATTTATAATGATTGTACTTAGTGTTTTCATCATGTTCTAATTCCGGTATTACTTCATCTGAAAGATGGCAAACATATTCAGTCGTCGAGCGGGGAGTACATTCTTAATACGAACTCTTCTTTATCGTTGTATCATCGTTGGAAACAAATCTACAAAATGTATGTATAGATACCGTTACACTCTTGCACTCTTCAATCTGATATTATATTTCATTGTTCACAACTGAATTTTTAATTGCAGGTGCCCTTCCAGACCAAGCTCAACAATTTTTTGAAGTGTTGAAAGGCGTACTTCTTTTATATTGTTCTCGATTTTAGAGATATATGATTTTGTAGTACCTACTTTTTCTGCAAGCTGTTCCTGAGTCAATCCTTTTTTTAATCTCGCCTCATGAATTAAAGCACCTATTTTGAAGTTTTCATAACCGGTTTCAAGCTCATCACGTTGTTTCGTTCCGCGTTTACCGTAATTTTTCTCTTTGAATTGTTCAAGAGTTGTAATGTTGGATTTTTTCATTTTCATATTCTTTCTTAATTGCTAATGCTTTTTCAATTTCTTTTTTAGGTGTTTTTTGATTTTTCTTCTGAAAACCACTTATTGCAATAATGAGTTGACCTTCATCAAAAAAGCAGAAGATGCGATATATATTACTTCCTTGCTGTACTCTGATTTCGTAGATGCCATCCGTACCTGCAATATGTTTTAAGTAAGTCTCCGGTATGCGTGGCAATTCTTCGATTAACTCAAGAGTCCACAAGGTTTTTTCTTTTGCTTTATCATTAAGCGTTTCAAAAAAATCCTGAAAGTAATTTTTATAAAAAAACACGGTCCTATGCTTCTTCTCTTTTTCCATTATACAAATATAGTGAATGTTGTCCGTTAGTGAAACTTTTGCAGCTAAGTATAAAAGTGTTACCTGTGAAACGACGATGTATAGAGTATTATGCTATATCAGGTGAAGGGTAGCGAAACATTTACTCAAATCTACAAAATGTAACTATAGTTACCATTACACAATACTGTAGTGTTGCCCACCGATTGTAAAAATGTGTACTATGCCTATGGCAAACAGTGCTCCGTATGCCGAAACATGCAAGTTTGGGGGAGAGTATATGCTTGTTTGTGCTTAACTGTGTTATTTTTGCTTAACATTTCTTATGTCGTTGGAGTTGTGATGGGAATACTCTACAAAGTACACATAAGCTGCTATCGTATCTGAATGTTTACTCTTTGCTCTCTATGATGCAAGGTATTCAATATCGTTAAGTACAATCTATAAAAAAAGGGGGGTATTACTAAAAAAAGTGAATGGTTACGGATATGTACCGTGTGCAAAATACTATAGAATAATTACTGCTTACATTTTTATTCAGTCTCGGAGTGATATTATGAATCTAAAAACGGTGTTTGCTAAAATCTGCCTGCTCATTACTTTATTATTGTCAATTACCATATTGACGGGAATTTTTGTACTGATTACGGATGGCGCACATCAATCTGCTCGCGATGTAAGTGAGCTTTCTGCTTCAGTGATAAATGCAAGAAACAATTATCAGACTTTCTTCTATGAACGTTCGGAAAAAAATAAAAATGCACTCGATGATGCCATAGTAAATCTCGATTCATCGGTCATATATAATAGCGATAAAGGAAATATCACTGCCGATATGAAGGGATTGCTCAGTACATTAAAATTCGGGATGGAAAAAACAGAGGATATAGTTGTAGAGCGCGGGTTAGATGAGTATGGAAAAATAAGCGATTTACTTGATAAAGATATTATCCCCGCTATGCAGACAATGCAGCAGGAAAAAACATCGCAGGCGGTATGGGTAAAAAATATGAGTATTATCATCATTTTAATAGGTGTAATCGGCGGATTTATATTTGCCATTATACTTGCTCGCCGAATATCGCGCCCTATTGTTGCTTTATCGCAAGCGGCTGCTAATGCAGCAAAAGGCGATTATTCGGTAACCTTGCCCATTATTTCCGATGATGAAACGGGAACATTAACGGATACCTTTAATCGGATGATAGCCGAAATGCGGATGAGCGAGCAAAAACAACAGGAATATTTACATAATTCCATAAGCTCCATACTCACCGAAATGAATAAATTTTCGGAGGGTGATTTGACGGTACATGTAACGGGGACGAATGAAGGAATTATGGCTGAATTAACTCATGGATTTAATCATTCGGTTCATAATATGCGCGAACTTGTACAGCAATTACAAGAAGGTCTTTATGAGGCATTGATCTCTTCGGAGAATATTACCTCTTCGACAAATCATATGTATAGCGGGGTGCAAGAACAAACGGCGCAAATATTGGAACTTGCTGCATCGGTAGAAGAGATGTCCCAAACAGTACGCGAGAATGCCGCAAGTGCAACCCAAACCTCGAATGATGCCACGAAAGGGGAGAAAGAAGCGGAAGAAGGCGGCAAACAAGTATTAAGAACGGTAGAGAAAATGAAAACGATAGCGAAAAGTTCGGAATCTACGGCAGAAGTTATCCGTCGTCTTCATGTCCGTACGGATGAAATCGGTGAAATAGTGGATGTTATCAGCGGTATAGCCGACCAAACGAATTTATTGGCATTAAATGCCGCCATAGAAGCGGCACGTGCCGGTGAGCAAGGCAGGGGCTTTGCTGTAGTTGCCGATGAGGTAGGAAAACTTGCCGAACGAACAACACAGGCAACAAAACAAATATCGGTGATGATACACGGAGTTCAACAAGACACGGATGCGGCAGTACGTTCAACGGAGGAGGAGCAAAAACATGCAAGGGAAGGAATGGAACTTGCCGATACGGCAGGCGGCGCTCTTTTATCAATAGTGGGAAGCGTACGAAAAGTGCAGGAGATGGTAGCGCAGATAGCTGCCGCAACGGAAGAACAATCGGCAGCGATAGACCAAATGGCTGAATATATGACCGGTATCTCAACATCGGTAGAACAATCACGCGATGATATCAAGTCCATCTCACAAGGAATCACATCACTCAATAGTGTTATGATGAATGTTGGCGAATTGGCATCCTCATTTGTGATTGGTAATTCTGAAATAATCGTGTATCAATGACAATATAAAATCAGCTGATGCTCAGATAGTAATAAAGGGATAATACCAAAAAAAATAAGTGTGCACATATGATAAAAGCCGTTAGGGAAAACCCCAACGGCTTTTTTGTTATAATATCTAATCCATTTCTTATGCGAGTGCAGTCCGCCTTTTACGCATATAATACCATGCAATACCTATCATACCGATGCTGAAGATAATCATAGCCCATTCGCCGAGTGTGGGTACGGAAATCGGCGATGATTCATTTATCCATGTGGGGTCATCGGCTGCAACACCTGTTGTAGCACCAAAAGTAAGTGTATTACCGCCGCGAACATCCGCCGTTGTTTGTCCCGTGCCTTCATTCATCGGATAATATGCAGATAAACTTGCAAAGTTAGGATGTGATGAAGTGACCGATTGAGGATATTGAGCAAGTATTGTTGCCGTCGGAATCGCAGCATTCCATATACGTATCTCATCTATATCGCCGGGCAAAGAAGCTCCTACAATAAAACCCGGAGCACCCGGAACATTCGGTGCATTGGCTACTGTCCATCCTTGCTGGATTCCATTAACAATAAGATGCCATGAACCTGCCGTTCTGCGTATTGCCAAATGCGTCCATACATTTGCGGTCATAAAATATCCCGTTGTAGCGTCAATTACACCACCCGCCAAAAAGTGTATCTGATTTCCTGCATCCAAATAAATTCCATATCCGTTAAATGAAGGATTACCATTGTACATAAACAAATTGCCGGAGGGGGCACTACCATTCCACCGTGTCCAGCATTCCATTGTCACATTATCCGTTAATGAGGAAACATTGGTCGGCGTTTGTAAATCTTTTCCGGTTCCGAAACGAATCGCCTGCCCATATATACTTGTACTTGTAAGTACAATATAAAGCGCGACGATACTAAGAGTTGTAAAAAGTCTATTCATCATACTACTACAAAGTATATTGAAAAAAAAAATGAAAGAGTCAACAGGTTCAGTCTAAAGATAACAAACTTATTACACACAGAAGATAATGTTACCAAAAACATTATACTAATTAGCATAATTTATACCAAATTGATGAAATTTTCCGATACAGCAAGTACGACAAAACTACGACAGTGCGTATTCGGTCGGGGCGAAAGATATATGTGTGCCGATGACATTGCCGACCTTATTCATTCTGCGGTTTATAGTACATTGGCGATTGAAAATATGGTGCCAATCACCGTAACAAGTTGCGTCATGTTATTTTTGAGAGATAGTTATGAATACGGCACGGATGATATACTTTTTTTCGGATGTACATCTCGGTTTGGGCAATCGTTCTGCCGATAGGGTACGTGAGGATTTGCTTTTACAATTTTTCGATACTATTCGCTCGGACTGCACCCACTTAATTATAGTGGGCGATTTGTTCGACTATTGGTTTGAATACAAAACCGTAGTGCCGAAATACTTTTACCGAACCTTGGCAGCCCTCGATTCCCTACAACGTAGCGGTATCCGAATTGACTATCTGATGGGTAATCATGATTTCGGTCATTATACCTTTTTCGAGACCGAGCTTGGCATACCGATACAAAAGGGCGATATGGAACTGACGCTTTTTGATAAGCGTTTTTACATAGCTCATGGCGATGGCAAAGCATATAATGATACGGGGTATCTTATATTAAGGGCTATTTTGCGTAATAGATTTGCACAATTTTGTTATCGGCTTTTACATCCCGATATCGGTATCGGTATGGCATCCCGAACATCGCAGGGCAGCCGCGCTTATACGGATAAGAAAGAGTATGGAACAAAGGACGGTTTGGCAGACTTTGCTGAGAAAAAAATAGCGGAAGGATTCGATTATGTAATTATGGGGCATAGACATCTTGCCTCAATGCGGCAATGTGGCGGGGGATGGTACGTCAATCTGGGGCATTGGCTTTCAATGCCTGCAACGTATGGAGTTTTTGACGGCAAAAGTTTTGAACTAAAGACCTTTCCGGCTGAGCAGTCAGTATAGAGAATTATTATTCATAAAAATTTACACTATGGAACTCGGAACAGTTGATACTATTTGGCAATTTATTAAGCTTATCATCATTATTGTAGGTGTTCACGAATTCGGACACTTTATTGCAGCCAGAATGACGGGTATGCGTGCCGATGTGTTTGCAATAGGTATGGGCAGACGTTTATTCGGTTGGAATAAGATAACGGGTTTTACATGGGGTAATTTACCGGATGAATGGGATGGCGGCGGACATACCGATTATCGCTTATGCCTTTTGCCGATAGGTGGTTATGTGAAAATAAGAGGCATGATAGATGAAAGCATGGATACCGAGCAAATGGCAACGAAGGCGGAACCTTGGGAATTCCGTTCTAAAAATGCCGCACAAAAGGCATTGGTGCTTTCCGCAGGTGTAATTATGAACTTTATTTTGGCATTTGCTATTTATGCGGGACATACTTTTTTTGTTGGGAAAGACTTTAGTGCCTCAACAACGATAGCTCATGTTGCCTATGGTTCCATCGCCAAAAAAGCCGGCTTTGCAAAAGGGGATAGAGTTATTGCTGTGAATGGTGTAGGAGTTGATACTTGGGAAGAATTTAGTCGCTCACTTCTTATGATTGAAATGGGAAGCGATAAAAAAGTGGAGGTTTCACGTGACGGCTTAATAGGCGGTACGGCAATTATAACCGTAAGCGGTAATGATTTATTGGATATTGTAAGCGGCAAACAACCTTTCGGACTCTATAAAGAAAATACGATAGTGCTTGTAAGTAGTGTCGCCAGCTATACGCCCGCCGAAAAAATAGGAATTAAAAGTGGCGATACGATTGTATCAATAAAAAATATTCCTATTCATAGTAATGAACAAATGATGCGCCTATTGCAAACGCATAAGGAAAAACAACTGCCAATCACTTATAAACGTAGGTCACAAATTATTGATACGGTGATTACAACAACAAATGAAGGACGAATAGGCGTAGTAATATCAAATATTGATATGGGAAAGAAAATACATCGCTCTTATGGCTTCGGTGAGGCATTGATGGTTGGTATTAATGAAACATGGGGTGCAGTGAGCCAGATGGGTGATTTTGTCAGTAATATTGCCGGCGGTAAAGTGAATGCTTCCGAAAGTGTGGGCGGCCCTATCGAAATTGCAGAAATGGCAAAGAAAGCATCGGATATGGGTTGGGGACAATTCCTTCTTTTTACGGCGCTTATTAGCGTTAATCTTGGTGTTATAAACTTATTACCGATACCCGCATTAGATGGCGGTCATTTGGTTGTTGTGGCTATAGAAGCTGTTATTCGCAGAGAATTAAGTATTAAAGCAAAAACGATTATTCAACAAGTAGGCATGTTCCTATTATTCGGTTTAATGGGTTTTGTGCTTATAAAAGGAATTATCAAATTGATAATGTAAGCTAAATAGACTGTAGTTTTTAGTGAAAAGCCCTTTTATAAGGGCTTTTTTATTGTATGGGGTTTTCTACTTGTATTTCTACGGTACGATTATAAAAACGACCTTCCGGTAATGAATTATCAAAACCCGCGCCCTGTGTTCCTACACCAAGTACCTCAGCCGGAATGCCTAATGATTTGGCACTTTCTTTTGCACGTTGTAATGATAAATCCTGATTATAGGCATTATCGCCCACATTATCGCTACTGCCTTTTATAGTGATTTTTGCACCTTCACGTATGCGCGATTGAATAAGCGGAATAATGCGTTTATGGTCATCGGTGAGATTTGCTTGGTCATAACCGAATAATAATAGATTATATTTATCCAATTCTTTATCCGATTGAGCATTTGTTCTTTTTGATTGTATCGAAATAACGGAATATGGTAATGATTTCCGTACCGTAGCGGTTCTGTTTTTTGTATCGGTAACGGAAAAATCCGCAACAATAGTACCCTTATTCGATAATATGCTTTTATTTTTTTGCGTTAAGGGAATACTATATTCGGAATTCGGTTTTTGTTTTTCTTTATAATTCGCTATATCATTATTATCATTTTTTATACTCATAGTCCATTCCGCCAATCCTGCCGGAGTTTGTACACTTGGGTACATACGTAATGATTTTGCTCCGCTTACAATCGTATCGGTTGTAATAATAGGGTCGGTAATTCTTTTATCATTCGATTTTATTTCCACACGTCTATTTTCTGCAAGCCCTTCGGGTTTGGCAATATTTGCCGACATACTTGGCAAGGCACGGGTTTCTATTATTATCCTATCGTCGGAAATTTCCCAAATATCCTTCAAATATCGGACAATCGTTTCAGCCCTTTGTTGCGCCAACGTAGTATTATTATATTCTTCTTTTCCGCCCGATAAACTACCTGTTACCGTAATACGAGCATTCGGGAATTGAAGTAATCGTTTGCCAATAATATCGAGCAATGAATAATACAATGAAATTGCACCTTCTTGGGAAGTCCTTTTTTCACTAAAATCGTTTTTTGTTATCGGTGTGGAAATTTTATAACGTTTGGGTAATTCTGCCGAACGTTCCTCAAAAAAAACATAGTTTAATAAAGGGAACATTTGCGTAGAAACAAATTCTTCAATACGAATTTCATCCGAAGTCATCGTACCGTTTTGCTCAATTATCTCCAGAGAAAGAGTTGCCGTCGGCGGATCGGGAATTTTTTCGACGATAGGCGGCGGTGGAGGTGGTGGTGGCGGTGGT
>JALHLL010000022.1 GCA_022844575.1 bacterium | reverse complement strand
TTTTAATTCAAAGCAGCTACCAATGTTCGGGGATTATCTTTTATAAAAGAGGTGTATTTGTCCGCAACTTTATCCGTCATATCAGTAGTTTTATCACGACCGTCCAAAGCCCGAACAATAGCCGTCAAACATTCCCTGCCAATCCATGCACCACTTCCTTCATCATCTATTTCAATACCCCAACCGCTGCAGCGGAACATTTCGCCATTATCACCCTTTGCCAAGGTAATTGTTCCGGTTCCTGCTATCTGCATAATACCGGGTTTTCCCGCCAAAGCACCTACTAAGGCAATTTCGGCATCGCTCGTTACCATTATTTCATTAATGGGAGACTTTTCATTTCGTGCTAATGTTCTTAATAAGTTTGCATACCTTTTTTTCTCATCTTCTAACCAAATCCCCGCAAGTCCGACAACAATACCATCCACTTCGTTTAATTCTACATCAGCCGTTCTACACAAATCTTTAATTAAGTTCAAAACACGTTCACACGATTCACCGGTTCCGATAGACCCGACACGTGTTGTTCCCATTTGAGTACTTGCTATTATTTTCTCGCCACATTTAAGCACACCGCGAGTTTTAGACCCACCACCGTCTATACCAATTAAATTAATGTTTTCCATAAAAACGTTTCACGTGAAACAATTATCGAAGATAAACACCCAGAATAGAGATATCCGAAGCCGAAACACCGGGTATTCGAGATGCTTGCCCAACAGTTGACGGGCGTATTTTAGTTAATTTCTCTCTTCCTTCTTTAGAAAGTGAGTTTATTGAGTTGAAATCAAAATTCATAGGGATTTTGACAGATTCATTGTGTTTGAAACGTTCTACCTCGCGTAATTGCGCCGATATATACCCTTCGTATTTAATTTCAATTTCAGCATAACCCGCAACTTTGGTTTTATACTCGCCTATTAAACCACCCTCATTGAGCCAAAAGTTATGTAATTGTTCCAATGAAATTGTAGGTCGTTTAATAAGGTTTTTTAAAGAGACCCCTTCGTTTACAGTCGATTCATTCAAAGATTGTAAAACAGGATTTATTTCTTGAGGTTTCAGCTTTTGTGTGTCGAATAGCTCAAGAAATTTGTTTTTCTCGTTGATAAAAGTTGTGATAGTGCTGAATTCTTCCGATGTTAAACAGTTATTATCGTACGCATACTTTGAAAGCCGTTCATAAACATTATCCTGGCGCAACAAAAGCCGATATTCCGCTAAAGATGTAAATATTCTATACGGTTCTTCGGTATTTTTATTCACCAAATCATCAATCATAACTCCTATATAAGCCTCAGAACGGCTAAGTACAAATTCATTATGGTTTTTGATTTTGTGTGCAGCGTTTATTCCCGCAATCAAACCCTGTGCTGCCGCTTCTTCATAACCGGAAGTTCCGTTTATTTGCCCTGCCAAAAACAAACCCGAAACAATTTTACTTTCGAGGGTATAGTGTAATTGATAAGGAAAAAAGAAATCATACTCAACAGCATAACCGTACCGCAAAATCCTTGCCTGTTCTAAGCCGGAGATGCTAAAAAGAGCTTTTTCCTGTATATATGAGGGTAAACTCGTCGAAAAACCGTTCACATAAACGGAATTTGTAAAAAGACTTTCGTTTTCAAGAACGATAAGATGTGAACTTCTTTCACTGAACCTTGCTATCTTGTCTTCAACTGAAGGGCAGTACCGCGGACCCGAACCATGAATAAGTCCTGTAAACATCGGCGACTCTTCAAATCCTGTTCGTAGGATTTCATGTGTTTTTTCATTTGTCGCGGTTTCGTAACAAACAATGCTGTTTTTAACCGATCGGGTTCTGAAAGAAAAAGGTGTTGGGTGTTCATCGCCGCGGGAAATAACTGTTTTGGAATAATCTATCGAATCGCTTTCTATGCGTGGAGGAGTTCCCGTTTTTAATCTTCCTCTTTCGATGCCTTTTTGTGCAAGTTTATCAGAAATAGTATGTGCTTGTTTTTCACCTACTCTGCCTCCGGGTACGGAATTCATACCCGTAAACATCTGACCTTCTAAAAATGTACCTGAGCAAAGAATAACAACCGGTGCGTAAATTTTTGTACCGTCTTCCGTATTTACTCCTTGAACCGAATGATTTTCAACTATAATTTCGGTTACATTTGCCGAGACTATTGTAATGTTTTTTTGTGAGAGAAGATGTTTTTGTGCAAAGTGTGGGTAAAGGACATTGTCATTTTGTGCACGTGGTGACCAAACAGCTGGACCTTTGCTTTTGTTAAGCATTTTAAACTGTAAACCTGTTCTGTCTGCTATTGTAGGCATAATGCCACCCAAAGCATCAATTTCTTTTACTAAATGTCCTTTTGCCGTGCCTCCAACAGACGGATTACATGATAATCTTCCGATTGTATGTATATCCATCGAAATAACGGCTACATTACAATTCATCTTTGCGGCGATGGAAGCTGCCTCAATACCCGCATGCCCGCCGCCAATTACTATTATATCATATTTCATAATGTTGTTTCACGTGAAACAGAATTGTCGAATAATAAAAAACCCCCTACTTCATATGAAGAAGGGGGTCGGATGAACTTGGGTCAATTTAATAATAGTCGTCTGACTCTTCGTCTTCATTAAAATAAAGGTCATCAACGGCACTCTCATATTCAGGCCACAAATCTTCTATACCCTCATACAGTTCATCATTGTCTTCAAGCTCGAGAAGATTGTCTATGACTTGTTGTGCCGCACCTGAGCGACTTGCATAATCAATAAGCTCTTCTTTTGTTGCCGGCCACGGCGCATCCTCAAGATACGACGCGAGTTCGGGTGTCCAGAACATAAAAAATCCTCACTTAATAAATATAGTACTAATGTTTTTTCGCGACGACGAACGTGTGTTTTGTTTGTTTTTTGCAAAAATACTAATGGTTTGATGAATATGGCTAACTTTGAAAAATTAGCTTTGTAAAATAAAAGTATAACCATGAATATTGGGCAAAGAGGAATATATAAGTTAGTGCAGAGTGTCATTCAAAGCGAAGCCGAGAATGAATTGTCATTATTAACGGCAATTGTTCAAACAGTGGTCGAATATACTTCTCTGAAATTGAAGGGCGGCAGGATATGGGTTTTGAACGATAATGAGGATAGTTACCGATTGGCTTTTCAAACAGGCGAAACGGAGGATAATCCTTTACCGGATTCTTATGTGGTTCACGTAGAAACAATGCCGGTTTTCCTGCAAATAGCGCAGCGTAAATCATTGATTCAAAAAGAAATAGATGTAGAGTTGAAAAACAGGGGGGTCATTCTTTTTTCAGCTACAGGTGTTGGCGAAATTCTACCCAGACCATCGGGTAAATTGTTTGAATATATTCTTGCTTTTCATGCGGATAATTTGGATGATGATTTTCGAAATTTATTGCGTGTTTTAGGCGTAGCCACCACCAATAAACTACGAAGTAGCAGAAGTTTTCAAGAGCGTTGGAAGTTAAAAAAAGACTTGGATAAAGCATCGGAATTACAAAGAAGTCTTCTACCGGATCATACATTGGAATTTCACGATTATTCCATATTCGGAATATCTATACCGGATTATGAAGTAGGCGGTGATTATTTCGATTATATAGAGTCCTCAACGGATTCCGATCGTGTGGGAATAGTGATAAGCGATGCCGCCAGCAAAGGAATGTCGGCAGCCATTCAGGCATTATATGTCTCGGGCGCTTTAAGAATGGGCTCAAAATATCAATCAAAAATCTCCACACTTATTTCCAACTTGAATGAGTTATTATGTTCAACCTTTCCTTATGAGCGATTCGTTTCATTGTTCTATTGTGAATTGACATCAATGGAAAACGGAATGGTGCTATTTGTGAATGCAGGGCATTGTTCCCCCTTACTGTTTAATGCAAAAACGCGATCGTTATCTACAATCGAGCCGACCGGTGGTATCCTTGGTGTTTTGCATGATCAGCATTTTAGAGTTGAAAACTTTGTGATGGCCGAAAACGATATATGTGTACTGTTTACCGATGGTATTATAGAGGCACAAAACAAAAAAGGCGAGCAATTCGGTTACGACAGATTAGGAAGGGAAGTGATACGTTTACGCGACAAAAACCCGAAAGAAATTGCGGGAACAATAATTGAAATCGTTATAAAATTTTCTGCGGGCGGTTCGTATAAAGATGATTCGACAATAGTTGTAATTAAAAGACGTTCTGAACAAAGGGAAAGTAAAAAACAACCTGCCATTATGCCGTACAGATACAAACGTTCTTAAAACATAATGTGGATAAGTTCCATAACATGCAATAGAATCAAAATTGTACGAAAACAAGCTGGTTACAAGAATAATTAAAAATAATGCTAAAGTTTTTGTAGTAATTGTACGATAACTGTTCACGGAAGAAGTATTCGGTAGGAAGCCGCTTAAAGTATCAATCTACATGGAGGTTTGATTATGCCATCAGCAATAAGCGGCGGGACAAGAATCCGCACAAACACACCGTCTGAGACAGCATTTAACGCTTTGCAAACAGCAAACTCAAATATTGCATTGCGTCAATTGAGGTTATCAACCGGTAAGCGGATAAATTCTGCTGAAGATGATGTTGCAGGGTACATTACATCAAGAGCACTGTCAGCACGAAACGGGGCGCTACGTTCGGCATTAAATGCTGTGGGCGATGCTTCGAATGTTACCAGCATCGCTCAAGACGGGTTGGACAATATCAACACGTTGCTTACACAAATTAAAGATGCGGCGGCTACTGCTGCATCGGGTGCATTGGGCACTGATGAAAAAATAGCTTTGGCTAAAGCTGCATTTCGTCTTTCGAATCAGATTCAAACTATTGTTGATTCAACTGTATTCGGCGGTCGTCAATTACTTGACGGTTCATTTTCGGGTGATTTCGTTATCGGATTTAATGCATCCAACTCATTACTGACACTCCCAATTGATTTAACGACATCGGTAAGCGCTTCTAACTTTAATATCGGTGGAAACTTCCTCCTTTCAACAACAGGAGAGAATTTTGCAGGTGTTACAGGTTTAAATCTTGCTTCTCTTGATGCGATAAGTACAACGGATTTGGGAATCTTCAGTTCATTAAGTATAGCATCAACATTAACAAGTATTTCCGAAGCTTTGAATAATGTTAACAAAGTGGCAGCGTATTTGGGCGGTTTATCCGTACGATTGTCGTCACAGTCGGACGCGTTAAAATCGCAAATTACGAACTATAATGCGGCAATCTCTCGTATCGAGGATGCAGATGTAGCACTTGAACAGTTGGAATTGATAAAGTCTCAATTCTTACAACAAACATCGCTTACATCACTCGCACAATCGAATCAGAATCCGCAGAACTTCTTACAATTACTTAGATAATAAGTAATTGAACGTAGCGGAATAAACGAATCATAAGGGGGGCGGAAGAGAAAACATCTTTTGCTTCCCTTTTTTCGGCTTATGTCTATGATTATAAAGTGTTTCTGGTGCAATTATTGATAATGGATTATTAAAGACCATCAAAGGATTGACAATTATGACAACAGAAGCGACGCAAAGACTTGCAGCAAGAAAAATGTATGGTGGAGACGGTAGTTCACCGGCATACATGGATCAGGAAGTGCTTTCGTGGTCACCGGAAAAGATAACATTAAAAACATTCGATTTGTTTTTATTGAGCGGAAAAAAAAATGATATCAATAGAATGAATAGAGTATTGATAGAGTTGATGGGGTCTTTGAATTTTGAGTATGAAGAACCTGCAACGCGGTTGTATCGAATATATGAGTTTTGCCAGCGTTGTATAATGCAGAGAAACTACGATACACCTATCAAAATAATACAAGAATTAAGAGACACATGGGCAAAAGCGCATAGTCTTGAATAATAATTGAGAGCATTAAGTCATGTCTGATGTTTTAGGAACAGCATTTAGTGTCGGCAATGGTCTGTCAACGGGTGGCGAGTCGAATACCGAGTTGGTGGTTGCTGCTTTTCGTCGAACTAAAAAGCCGCAGACTGATGCACTTACACAAAAAAAAACTCTTCTGGAAAACCGTCAGACTTTTCTGAACGGTTTCAGAACACGTCTTGAGGACTTAAAGTCGAAATATTCCACTTTTCTTGAATCTTCGGCTAATAATAAGTTCTTTGCAAGAAAAACAACAAGTTCCGATACTTCAGTTGTAACGACAAGTTCTGAATCTACAGCCGTTTCCGGTACATTTTCCTTACGAGTGAATCGGCTTGCTACTAATGATGTTTTGGTAAGCGATAGAAAAAATGCAAGTAGGGTATCGGCATTGGCGCGTACTTCGCAAAACTTTGAAATTAACGGTATTGCTTATAATGTTACCATTGACAGAGGCGATAGTAATGCGACCGCTTTGGGCAAAATTGCTTCGGTAATCAATCGTGATACAAATTCCGCCGTTCGTGCTTCGGTTGTAAAAGATACGGGATCAACGGTTCGTTTATCCCTTACTTCAAAAAAATCAGGGACGGATGGGGATATAACCTTTACCGATTCGGCATTGTTGACTGATTTGGGTATTAAGAATGCGGCATCTGGTACGGATACGGATACTCGCTCGAAATTTACGACAACAAATGCTGGATTTCAGAAAGCAAAACGTAAGGATCTGGATGCAAGTTTAACTTTAGATGGTATTGAGGTAACAAGATCGAGTAATACAGTTACTGATTTATTGGACGGAGTGACACTCAATCTTCAAAAAGTGCAAAACCCTGATGATGCCGATATAACGCTAAGTACTGACAATGATTCGGATTCCGTTTCAAAAAGTATCATACAACCATTGCTTGACAGTTATAATGATACTTTACGGTATTTGAATTCAAATACGACACAGTTGCGAGCCGATAGGGCTTTGCAAAGTTTCCGTTCACGATTGCGCGGCACGGTTTCGGAAGCGGTCAGTTCGTCAGGTTCGGGAAATCCGAGTCTTTTAACTGAATTGGGAATTACTATCGGTTCCGATGGAACTTTATCTATAACGAATAAAGAAAAGTTGGACGGTTTATTAGCCGATAACCCTCAAAAAGTTGCTGATTTGTTTACGGGTAATGATGGGGTAGCAGCCAAACTCGATGCCGTACTCAACGGATTTTTAGGTGAGTCGGGATTAATAAATACCAGAACAACCGACTTAAGAAGTCAAATCGTATCGGTTGATTCGCGTTCGAAAGAAGTACAAAAAAGGATTGACGCTCAAGCGGAGGGTTTGAGAAAAGAATATGAAAACTTACAACGGAATTTTCTGAAAGCACAAGCACAGTTTAAGAGCTTGAG
The DNA here is from genome assembly GCA_022844575.1 of bacterium. Lineage (GTDB taxonomy): Bacteria > Bacteroidota > Ignavibacteria > Kapaibacteriales > UBA961 > UBA2353. Next base: position 17,086 of record JALHLL010000022.1, on the reverse strand, counting down.
TGCATTCACAACCGTTTAAAGATTAGTAGTAAGGAAAAGTTAAGTTAACAGATATACAATCAGTTCAGGAGGCATAAAAGTTATGGAACTACGTTCAGTGCAAAGTGCAAACCAGATTGCTATACTCCAAACATCGGATATTCGTTTGGACTTGGAGGAACTGCGCGCACAAAAGAGCGGACTTTTTGCTGATGACAACGGTAATCTGATACAAAATGAGTCACCATCTCAACAACTTGAAGAAAGTCGTGAAAAGAACGAGCCACGTGATAATAAAGTAAATGATTTTTCAGCTTTGGAAGAAACATTAAGAAGAGAACTTCAGGAACTTGACTCAGCAAGAAATGTTGCCTTAAAGTTTAGTTTGGATAAAGATACCAAACAACTTATACTTTCTCTTATTGATGCGAAGTCGAATGAAGTGATTAGACAAATACCCTCCGAATTGGCTTTGAAAATTGTAAAATTCTTCAGTTCCAAATTGGAAGCCGGGCAGGTAACCGATGCAAAAGTATGATGAACATATAGAAAAGACATTGGATGAATTGGAACATCTGACAGAAAGCATACATCGTGCTTTACAGACAGTACACGGCAATGATGGCGATGTTTCCATAGGTGATATAATAGACACACTATATGAACGCAAACAGCAAACGATTGATACGCTCAATCATCTGTTTTCGTCTATTGGAAAAACGATGGTGCAAGAGGATAAAATACAAATAGAACAGAGACTTAGCGGTATATTAGGTAAAGAATCGCTAAATTTGCAAATGATGGAAAGCTATACGAACTTTCTGGCTCAAAAACTAAGAATATTACAAAGACAAAAATCATTAAGGGTTTATACGGGAGGATAGAGAATTATGCCAATCAATGGAGTAAATACGCAACCGACACAAGTAACGGGTACAAGCCGTAACCTGTCATCGGCTTATTCTTCTTCGGAAACACCGACACAGGAAACACCGCCTCAGATTAAACAACGCGAGGACTCAATAGAGATTTCTACAGAAGCTCGTGAATTGAGTGAGAACAAAACTTCGGAGAATTTCGGACGTATTCAATCGCAAATAAATGCGGGATTTTATAATAGACCGGATATTCTACGTCAAACGGCAACCAAATTGTCGCAGTCAATTCGCGACGTAAAATCTTTGTAAAGAAGACAATTCTGACAAAAATTTAATTTATTTGCTTTAGTCGTAAAAATTTTTCTATTTTGGCATAAGCCAAAGGCGTAAGCCCTAAAGCATAGGGCTTTTTTTATTTAGGAAATTCATTTTGGTAAAGTTTCGTTAGGAAAGAGGTAATATGTCTCGCTCACTTAATAAAGCAATGCTCATCGGTAATGTTGGTAAAGACCCCGAAATTAATTATACATCATCAGGGATTCCGGTTGCAATGGTACGTTTGGCAACCACAGAGACATGGAAAGATAAAGATGGCAATGTACAGGAACATACGGAATGGCATACGGTAGTGGCATGGAGAGGTTTGGCAGAGATTATGAATAAAATTGTTCACCGCGGTTCAAGAATATATGTTGAAGGTAAAATACAAAACCGTGTTTTTGATGATAAAGACGGTAATAAACGGTATCTGACCGAGATAGTTGCTGAAAATTTATTGTTATTGGATAGCGGTCGTAATGATGGCGGCGCGCGTGGTGAACATAGACATAATGATAAACCTGCAAAAGAAACTCAATTCGCTCAAACAAACGAGTATAGCTCCGGCGGATACAATTCAAATATTCCGCAAACGGTTACTTCGCCCGATGATGATATTCCTTTTTAAGAAATATAAACACGACAATTTGAATCTTTTCGTCGCTTGATGAACAAGCCCTTTTAGAAGGGCTTTTTTTTTTTAACCGAAAAAACATTACCTTTTAATTCGATGGATAAACAACGCTCGGCGGAAATAAAAGTAGGTATAGTAACTATTGCAGGAATCGTCTTGTTGATAGTCGGTGTTCTTTTGGGAAAAGGTTTTTCTTTTTCCGTGTCGCCGAATATGATAAAAATGAAATTTCCCAATTCGGGGGGGATAGAAAATGGGGCTCCTGTTTTTGTAAATGGATTAAAAAGGGGTGCGGTTTCTTCCGTTGAAAATACGGAGCAAGGCATTATTGTAAGTGCCCAAATGGATAATATATCGGATATTAAAAAGGATGCCTCAGCAAAAATTCTTATGTTGGAGTTAACAGGCGGTAAAAAAATAGAGATAAACCCCGGGCAACAGGGTTCTGCAATAAGTTCTTCCGATATGATAATAGGATTCGCCTCTGCCGATGCAACACAATTAATAGCCGATGTCGGTGATGTAGCAGCCGATGCGAAAAGACTCGTTCGCAGACTCGATACGATAAGCGGACAAATAACCCGCATACTGGGCGATACAGTGTTTATCAATAATGTAAAGGGCACTGCGGCTGAAGCAAATGCTTTGCTTGTTTCATTGAATGAATTTTATAATGCGAACAAAGGCACTTTACAGTCAACCATCAGCCAATTGAAAAGTTTGACGGATGATGTACGCAATGCAGTTAATACGAATGAACCTGCCGTCAGAAAGTTGATTGGCAAACTCGATGCAACAACTGCGGATGCACAATCTCTTATCAACAATGCAAATGGCTCTATAACAAAGTTGGATGATTTGCTTTCGGATATTAGGGGTATTGTGCAAGATATTAAAAAGGGAGAGGGCCTTGTGTCGAAAGTGATATACGACAAAAAAACCGCTCAGAGATTGGATTCGGTACTTAACTCTTTAGGTACTTTTGTTGACCAAGTAAAAGAACACGGCATAAATACGAATATACGCATAGGGACTCGTCCTTAGTCCTTTTTGGAACTGAGCCCCCGAAAACGAGAAAAACGTTTTCCGACTGACGAGACCGATTTGTTTGTTATGATTGAAATGATGATAAAAATAAGTCCTGCAGGAAAGAACAATTTTGCATAATATAGTAGATGCGGTGCATTGTAAATGTCGGACAGCATCCATAATGAGTTCATCCACATCCATAAAAAAAGGGCTGTATCCGCACATATCTCGCTCAAAACCTTACTTTTAAAACAGAGATAAGCACCCGTTGTAAGCATGACTATCATACAAACCGACGGTAATGTCTTATAGTTAAAAAGCCACAAAGCATCCATGCAGAACCAAACAAGAGAATTCATAATATTGAGTACACTCAAAAGCGTACCTCTTCTATTACTCATTTCATGAGATTCATTTATTGTAAATTTATCGTGTAAACTCATTACAAAATGAGGTAGTTGTATAAGAAGAAACGGAATGGATTTGTTTGTAACTTATTCCAAAGTTATAGATTGTTGCATGAAAGTAAATCAAAATTTCGTTTTTTTTAAATGATAAAGGAGAATGTAATGTTGAAACGTACTGTTTCCTCTCTATCAAAAATGACAATAGTATTGTTGTCGTTTTTCTTTACGATGTCTGCCTTCGGGCAAGATGTACCTTTGGTACCCAAAGAGTTTAGTGTTACCGTTAACGGTACGACTGCCTATGCAATGTGGCAGAAAAATATGGATGGTCCTTCGGCAGATGGATACAAAGTATATATTGCCAAAGGTCAAACGGAAGAAATGTCAGCTTTCGATCATATTGGAACAGTGACAAACCCGATTGAAGGTAATAAATACAAATTTGCAATTGAAAAACTTGCTCCGGGTACTTATACAGTATTCGTGCGTGCTTTCAATGGTGGCGGTGAGGGTAACCGCACCATCATCAAAGTGATTGTTATTAAAGAAAACAATGAAGGCAATGGTTTGGTATTCAAAACCGCACCTAAAAAAGAAGCTGCTGAAAACAGCGAATATGTTTACGAAGCAATTGCAAAGTATGGTAAAGACCCTAATGCGGTAGTTCGTTATCGTTTGGATTGCGATGCACCCGAAGGTTTGGAATTAAATACGGAAACAGGTAGAATCGTATGGAAAACCCGTTCGGCCGGAGTTTTTAAAATTTGCCTTGTTGCATATCTTGAATCGAATGGTGAAGTATTTACAAAGCAGTATTTTGAAGTAAAGGTGGGCGGTTCAAATGGTGAAAGTGGTTTGGTATTCAAAACCACACCCAAAAAAGAAGCAGCAGAAAATAGTGAATATGTTTACGAAGCAGTAGCAAAATATGGTAAAGACCCTAATGCAGTAGTTCGTTATCGTTTGGATTGTGATGCACCCGAAGGTTTGGAATTAAATACGGAAACAGGTAGAATCGTATGGAAAACAGGTGCGGCCGGTGTTTTCAAAATTTGCCTTGTTGCATATCTTGAATCGAATGGTGAGATAATCGCAAAACAATACTTTGAAGTACGTGTAGGAAAAGGCGACAATACTGAAGGTGGTTTGGTATTTATCACAAAGCCGACTACTACGCCCGAAAGAGAGAAAGAATGGGTTTATGAGGCAAAAGCACAATACAAAAAAGATGCTTCTGTTGTGATTAAATATTCGCTTCGCAATGCACCCGATGGTATGACCATAGATGAGACAACCGGCAGAGTTACATGGACACCTGCAAAAGACGGCGTTTATGAATTTGCAGTAGTTGCAATTATAGTGATTGACGGTAAAGAAATAGTTGTAAAACAAGAACTCCGTTATAAAATAGGAGCAGGCGACGGTAAAGAAGAAGATGTACCTCCTTGTTCGGTATTATTCGGAAAACTTGCTTATGAAAACGGCGAAGTACCTAAATATGGTATCCTTACGATAGTTCGCGCCGAGGGCACGGGCAGAGGCAAATATATTGCTAAAATTATTGAAGGAAAATTTGAAGTAAAAGTTCCTAAAGGAGTATATATACTTCAAGTCAGTGGTGAGACGTTTATCGCAGAATATTTCCAAGATGCATCTGAACTTGAAAAAGCTGAGCGTATTACTATCGGTTGTGATGAAGAAAAAGAAGTAAACTTTGTAGTTACATCCAAACCCGAACCAAAACGTAAAGTTATTTCCGGTATGGTTACCAATTCCAAAGGCGAAGGTGTTTGGTGCTATATTGAAATTATAGACCGTAATGCAAAAGGTGAAAATGGTAAAGAAGTTCGCTATACGGGCAAAACATCCGAAAAAGGTGTTTATGAAATAGCTGTTCCGGAAGGTGCAACCGTTATAGTATTGGCAAGACCTGTAAAAAGCGATGATTATCTTCCGACCTATGCAGAATCAACAGCTAATATGAATGATGCAACAACGTATGTAATGACTGAGAATACGACGGCTAATATAGCTTTGATTGAAAGAGTACCGTTCAAAAATGTTGTAAGAGGTTTTGTACGTGCGTATAATAATACGGCAACACGCCTTAGCTCGAAAGTTACATTAATGAATGTAAAAGAAAATGGCGACGGGAAAGGTCGTTTCCGTACAATTGAAAGTGATGATCAAGGTAATTTCACATTCGGTAATATACTTCCGGGTACTTATGTTGTTCAAGCACTTCCGATTGACAAAACATATCGTCCGGGATACTTCAAATCGAATAGTGAGGCACCGGCAGAATGGAAAGAAGCCGAGCAGATTACAGTTACCGAAAATTCGGAGGTAAGTCTTGAAATCGCTTTAGGTTTGAGTCAAGGCAAAAAAGGTATTGCCAAAATTAAAGGCAATGTTCGCAAAGGAAAAGGAATCTTCAAATCTGACGATGTACAAGGAGTTGAGGTAGTTGCAGGTACAGTTGTTACAGCAACCGATCAGTTCGGAAATGTGACTGACTGGGCAGTTTCTGACAATATGGGTAATTATGAACTCTCGGAATTAAATCAGGGAACATATACACTTGTAACGGACAGAATAGATTACAATGCAACACAAGTGGCCGTACAAACTGACTATGCTACTCGTTCGGATATTCAAACCGATATCAATATATCCGCTTTAACAACAACTGATGTACGTGAAAACGAAGTGTTGTCCTCTACCACGTTTATTTATCCTAACCCTGCTGTAAATGCAGTGAATGTACAATTTGAAGGAGAGGGTCCTGTTGCCAAACTAACTATCGTTAATTCGTTGGGCAGCACTGTCGTTGAAATGAATCTTGCTGTTACTAATGGAACAATGATTGTACCGATGTCTGTAGAAAATCTAAGCACCGGAGCTTATTTTATACATGTACAACAAGGTGCAAACCTGAGTGTAAGTACTTTTACAGTACAACGTTAATAATTAGTTACATCTGATATGGTAAAGCCCGGCATTATGTCGGGCTTACTTTTTTTATGCTTGAAATGAATAGGAATGGTATATAAACGTCTAGGCAATGAATGCGAAAGAACGGAACGTTTTTCGCTATAGGTGATAAAGTATTTTTTTGTTGTACTGATAAACACGTTGATTATATATACGGTTGCTTTTTATAACCGTACGTGTTATGTTATATTGAAATGGATATGGGAAATAAGATTTTCTACATAATGATATGTATTCTATGTAGTTCTTTACTAAAAGCACAGGGAGAAACTGCGGAAATATTGTTACCGAAAGCATTTACGGAATACTCGAATAAGAGATATGAAAATGCTTTGACATATTATAAAAAGATACTTGAATTAAGCCCCCCCGTTGATCAGTCATTAATAGCATTCATACATTTTCATCGAGCCCTTAACTATGCGATGATAAATAAAAATGATTCGGCTATTATTGCTTTAAACGAATCTGTGAATAATGGTTTTGCAGAAGTTCAGGATTTGAAAACAATAACCGATTTGAATAATGTTCGTCAAAAATCTGATTTTCAGGATATAATAACAAAAGCTGAGAAAAATATTATAAAAAAGAAAGTGTTTAATGTGGAATTATGGGAAAATCCGGGTCTTGGATTTTCAAATATCCATCAGTTTGACAGCGTAACATATCCCGATATGGTACAATTCAGAATGGCGTATATGCTAGATACTTTAAAAAGCGCGGATAATAATCAGTTGACACATCAAATACGAATTATGAATTGGGTACATGGTTTATGGAAACATAATCCGATACAAACGGCAAAAAATCAGAATTGTTTATCCATTCTGGAAGAAGTAAAACATGGCAAAACGTTTCGTTGTTTGGAATATGCTTCAGTACTTGCACAAACAATGCAATCTTTAGGTTATCCGGCAAGAATTGTTGAACTCTGCTCTGAGGGCATGTCATATGGATTGGCGAAGGCGCATGCTGCAGCCGAAGTGTGGAATGATGAATTACAAAAATGGATTTTTGTTGACCCTCAGAATAATGCTATATGGAAGAATGGCTCGGAATATCTTAATGCATCTGAAGTTAGGGCTGTTATAGAAAGCAAAAAAGATGACTCATTAGTAATGGTTGTATTTCCTTCGACGTGGCTTTCCATAGAAAATGTAAGTCCGGCGGTATGGAGAAAATATTTCCATTATTTATTTTTCCATTATGATAATCGTTATACATCCAATCCCGAAATATTGCAGCAATTAGCCCCGGTATGCTTTTTACGTCAGGGGCAAACACCTGAATTACTGTATCAGGGAATACCGAGAGAAATAGATTTCAGTACTAATTATGAGAAATTATATCCTCGATTGAATCTTACACATATTTCCGTAAAATCGGTGGAATATAAGGAAACACCGTCCGTGAATATTGAGTTGACAAACTCCATGAATTCATTTGATTATTATGATATTTCCGTTGATAGTAAGCCGGCACTTATGGAGAAAAAAAAATCTTTGTCATGGACATTAAGAAAAGGCAAAAACACGATGTCAATTCGCGGAATAAACAAAGCCGGTATAAATGGAGCAACAACAAGAGTTTCCATCAACTATTCCGGTGGTGATAATAAATAATTTATTCGCTCTTTATTTTTCCGAGAGGCAATTCTTTTGCTTCCTCTAACCATGCATTTTTGTTAAGCAATAAATATTCCCTTGCAGCATCATATTCATTGGGAATAATACCATCCAGAATTGCTTCTTCAATAGCTGTTTTAATATATCCGACTGCACGAGAAGGAGTTAATAAGCAGAGAGCCATAATCTCTTCGCCACGAACAGGTGATTGAAACGCTCGCAAATTATCACGATCGCGCACATCTACTATTTTTTGATACACCTTATCATAATTACGAAGATATTTTTCCGCCCTTTTTGGATTTTTTGTCGTAATATCGGCACGGCATAAAGTAAATAAATCTTCAAGCGAATCTCCCGCAGCAACGGCAAGCCGTCTTACCGCACTATCGGTAACGCCATCATCAACAAGCACCATAGGGCGTTGATGAAGCCGAACAATATTTTCCACATAAGGCAAATGTTCCATCGGTAATTTCATACGACGAAAAATGCTTTTTTGCCAGCGCGCTCCTATTTCCTCATGCCCATGAAAAGACCACCCTGTACCTTGAATAAATTTTTTTGTTTTCGGCTTTGCAATATCATGCATAAGCGTAGCAAAACGAAGCCATACATTATCGGTCATCAGGGCGATATTATCCACGACTTGAAGTGTATGAAAAAAAACATCCTTGTGAGCATACTCCTGCTCGCCTACCTGAACCAAATCAACACCCGCTAATCGGTGAACTTCGGGAAAGATATGCTCCATCAAACCTGTTTCATAGAGAATCTTTAATCCGACGCTCGGTTTCGGCGTAGCAAGAATTTTTAGGAACTCATCCGTTATACGTTCCTGAGAGATAATGGTAATTCTTGAAGCCATTTCTTGAATGGCATTTATTATTTCTTGAGGAATTGTGAATTGTAAACGTGATGAAAAACGTGCTGCACGCAGCATACGCAAGGGGTCATCGCTAAACGTAATATGAGGGTCAAGCGGAGTTTGTATAATTCCTTTATTTAGATCGGCGATACCTCCGAACAAATCTATGAATTCTCCATAATTATCATGATTAAGTGCAATGGCAAGGGCGTTAACGGTAAAATCCCGCCTTCGTAAATCATCTTCAAGAGTTCCTTCCGTAACTATCGGTTTGCGGCTTTCCGGCAGATACTCTTCTTTTCTTGTACCTACAAACTCCAATTTATAATCGCCGACGGGAACAAGAGCCGTGCGAAAACGCTCATAAACAACTGCTTTTGAATGAAAATGATTTGCCACGATTCCGGCAAATGCCAAAGCATCACCTACAACGGTAAAATCAATATCCATTCTATCGCCGCCGATAAAATGGTCGCGAACATAACCGCCAACTACATATAATCGTACCCCATGCTTATCGGCAAGAGTGCCCATTTGCGTTAATATCGTATCCTGAAGTTCAATTTTCATTCTTATTATTTACTTATTGCTATCAATACAATTTAACAACAAATACTAAACCCAACCTCAAAACGTTGTATTACAAACAAAGTAAGTTATATTTATATGGTGGTTATAATGGGTAGAGATGAACATAGCCTAATTATTTATGAAGTTGATAATGCACTTGATTCTCTGTTAGTTGCAAAAAATTTTATTGAGCTGAGTAATGAATACAAATGGAAATGGTGTACGATAGCATTGCATGACTGTCTTTACGCATTGGCAATATCCGCATTGGTAAATGGCAATTATGATAATGTCATTGAGGGTAGGTTTGTTGATGGGGGGACAATAGTTAAGTGGGGAGATGATGAGATAGGAGAAATACAAAAAGTGAAAACTTATCCGAATAGACATTATTACAGAATAGAATATGATGTACCTAATAGTAATAGTGGAATGGATGTTAAAAATAAAAAAAGTAAAAATGATAAGTTGATCGGATTCTGGACTGCATTGGCAAGGGTAATGGATGGTGGTTATTGGATGAAGAGGATGATCAGTCATAAACCACTTGTATTGTCAGATGATGAATTGGAAGAAATTCATTTTGTTAAAGAACTGAGAAATGATTTTGTTCATTATATACCGTCTGTTAAAGTGCATAGTGTTGAACAAATCAAAAGGGGTTTGAAAGTTGTAGTTAAATCAATAGATTTCCTATTAAATGAATCAAATACAATAATTACTGTTAGGGACTATAGTAAATACGGAAGCATAAATGTTAATGAAGTTATACATGTAATTAAAGGTAATTTAGAATGATTGAGTATCCAGAATAATTGTAGTACAGTTTACTAAGCATTCCAATATTGCCTATCCAAATTCCTGTACTGAATTGCTTCGCTAATATGTGGTGTTAAAATACTCTCGCTATCGGCAAGGTCGGCAATAGTTCTTGCCACTTTTAATATTCTATCAAAAGCCCGAGCCGAAAATCCCAATTTTGTCATTGCCATTTTTACCAATTCCGAACCGTTTTTATCGAGAATACAAAAAGTGCGTATATCGCGCGAACTCATATCCGCATTCTTAAAAATGCCTTGCCTTTCAGCAAAACGCTTTTCTTGTTTATATCGTGCTTTTACAACACGCTCGCGTACTGAAGCCGATGATTCACCTGAACGTGAGTCGGCGAGATCTTGATATTTCACGGAAGGGACTTCGCAATGTATGTCAATTCTATCGAGTAAAGGACCCGATATTTTTGCCATATACCTTTGTATTTGTTGCGGAGTGCAGGAACATTGCTGCAAAGAATTGCCGAAATGACCACAGGGACAAGGATTCATGGAACACACCAACATAAAGTTAGCGGGAAACTCCACCGTCATTTTGGTTCTTGAAACTGTTATTTTTTTATCTTCCAAGGGTTGGCGGAGTACTTCAAGTACATTACGAGCAAATTCAGGTAATTCATCCATAAACAAAACGCCATGGTGCGCCATAGAAATTTCTCCGGCGCGAACGATACCCATACCACCGCCAACCAATGCAGCATCGGAAATAGTATGATGTGGAGCCCTGAAGGGGCGGATAGTGACCAATGCCTGACCGGAAGATAGTAAACCCGTAACGGAATGAATTTTTGTTGTTTCCAATGCTTCTTGTAAAGTAAGTGGCGGCAGTATGGAGGGGATTCTTTTGGCAAGCATTGTTTTACCGCTGCCCGGTGGGCCAATCATAATAATATTATGTCCTCCGGCTGCCGCTATTTCCATAGCCCTTTTTACATTTTCCTGGCCTTTTACATCTGCCAAATCAATAGCAGAGTGTTCATTATGGCTAAAAAGTGTTTGTAAGTCAACGGTATAGGGGACAATCGTTTCATCGGCATTAAGGTAACGGATAGCTTGAGCTAATGACTGAATAGGAATCACTTCGATTTCGGGTGAAAGGGCAGCTTCGGCTGCATTTTCCGCAGGAAGCAACATTCTTTTAAAGCCCGACTTTGCAGCTTCGATGGCAATAGACAAAATACCATGCACGGGGCGAAGAGTGCCGTCAAGAGCCAATTCGCCAAGTATAAGGGTATTGTCAAGATCAGTCTCAATAATGCCGACGGCTTTTAGAATACCTATCGCAATGGGCAAATCGAAAGCACTGCCTTCTTTACGAATATCGGCAGGCGCAAGATTGATGGTGATTTTTTTAAGTGGAAAAGGAAAACCGGAGTTTTTAATAGCCGCCACAACACGTTCGCGTGATTCGCGTACTGCCGAATCGGGCAGCCCTACTATGCTTATGCCCGGTAATTGGTTTTCAAGATGTGCTTCAACCTCAACGGGAAAAGCATTGATACCGAAAACAGATGCGGACATTACACGCGAATACATATTTCTTCTTTCTTCAATAGGTGATTTTTGCCCGATAAAGCAATGCAATATACAATACGGCACGAAAAAGTGTGGAATGAAAGAATGGATGTCCTGTCAATTTATTCCATTTTTACACATAAAAAGTATGTTGGCTTTATCAACGTGCTTTCTATAAAATGTTTACTTTTACTTCTATTTACTATAGAGTAGATTTTTATGTATTACTCCCGTTTCACATTCAAGACTTACCATGTAATATCCTTCCGGTAGGGACTCGACCTGTATTTGGGTTGATTTTATACCCTTTTCTATGGTTGAACTAAGTAAGCGTTCACCTTTGATATTCGTGATATAGATTATACATCTCGTGTGAGTATTGGGATTATTCTCAATAATAAGCGTTGTAGCATTGATAGTTATCAATAGCTCTTCTTTTTCTTCGTTAACGGAATTAACATTTTCCGTTGTAAAATTCCACACTTCCGACCATGGTCCGTAACCTGCTTTGTTTTTGCCACGTATACGCCAAAAGTATTCGGTTCCTGATTGTAAATTATCAACTAGTCTAGCCGAAGAGTACACTGTACTGTCGTCAATCAATACAGCGGAAAAATCTTCTTTTGTTGAAAGCTGTGTATGATGATGATCGGAGTATATGGATTTCGTCCATTGTAATAATGGATTTAAAACAATGTTCACGGATTTTTTCTTTGGTTTACTTAAAGCCGGTTTTTCGGGAACTATCGTTTCAGTGGTAAATGTTCGAATTTCCGACCATTCCCCTCTGAATCTATCAAATACACCTCGTACGCGCCAATAGTATTGAGAATTGATTTCCAATAACTTTTCCATTTTTAGTACACTATTATCCAAGGTAGAATCATTCGATACCATTGATGTAAATAATGAGTCTTTTGATAATTGTAAATGGTACCCAGTAGCATATCGTACTTGTTTCCACGAAGCATTACTTTGTACTTTTATCTCTTTAGCATTGTTTGCCGGTACCGCTAATTCGGGTGCTGACATTTTTACACTCGATTGTGTACTTTTGTAAATTCCGCCCCATGCTAATCCTGCATAAATGTATCCTTTGTGGTCAACGGCAAGGCTACGTACTGCCGTTGTTGGAAAAGGGGCAATTTTCGACCATGTTGTTGTTTTATCTATCGAAAAAAAAGCTCCCGTTAAAGCACCGGCAAATACCTCCCCAACTTGATTTGAAGCTAATGCCAATACTCTATCAGTAAGGAGTCCAGTTTTTTTATTCTGTACCCAAGCTTTTGCTTCCACATCTAGTTTATAAACACCTGTTTCATTTCCTAAATAGAAGTCATCGTTACTGCTACCTTCGGTAATAGCAAAACTATTGGGGTATCTTCTTTCTAATGGTTCTAGTGATACTAATCTGTAGTAAGGAATACCTGCCATTAAACTTACTGTGCCATAGATTGGCGAATAATATCTAATGCTAATTTTATTTGATAGTGTTGTTAAATATGATTCTATTGTTATTGGAAAGGAGTATTTTTTATTGAAGTAATTAAAAAATCCATGAGCAAAACCTTTGGGGCTTATGGGTTCATAAGGTAGCCATGTTTGATAATTGTGAGAGTAAAGCCCGCCATACTCGGTTGCTAAGTTTAATGTGTCATCATAAAACAGAAGGTCTTTACAAAAATTCCAAAGGTAACTGGGGTAAATTTTTTTGAACGTACTACCTTCTCTTTCATAGAGTCCTTCACGGCCTATAAAAAATAATTTAGCATCTTTCGGTCGTAGTGCAATACTTAATATGCACTTACCATTTGTGTCTGTAAGGGGAATCTCATTAAAAACATTCTTTTTTTCATCATATTCATAAAGCCCATCCGTAGTTCCTAAATACGTTTTCCCAAGTTTATCGGAACGAGCATAACATGTTAAAACGGGATAATTTATCGGTAAAATAACTTTATTCCATTTTAGCCCTCTATTTGTGCTATAAAATAATCCTGCTCCATATGTACCTAAAATAAAAGTACCGTTGCTTAAAACCTTTGTGCACGTTACTTCCGTGCTGGTTAATCCGGTTTGTTTTGTTGAGAAATATCGTAAATCCACGAATATATAATTGGGTAAAAGAGTGATAACAGGTTTTGCCAAAATCGGAAATCCGTGATATGGAAAAAAGAGTGCGGTATCACCATTGTGGGGTAGTATATTAACTGCTTTTTGTTTACCTCGCAAGTACAAAAAATTATGATAAACTTCCTTTGTGTCATCTTTCGAATAGTCTTTCTCTCTTCCTTCTCTGTGGTTTCCTGCTCCCCAATTGATACCGTTATCCGTGGAAACTAAAAAATATCCCGATATTATGTCTCTTGTTGTATCTGTGTATGAAATATAATGAAAACCATTAGGCATAGTTGCGTATGCGTGTACAATGCCGTTACTGTATGTTTCGTTAGGAACTAAAGCACCTACTCTTTCGGGAACTTTCCATGTTTTGCCATCATCATCCGAATAATGCGTCATTACAAATAGTCTGTTGTCTTTTCCATAATGAGCTGCTCCATAACAAGCTTCACCCACATATAGCTTCATGATGTTATCGGCAAAGGGGAGCCATGTAACGCCATTATCCCTTGAACGATATAGTCTTTTGTGTACGCCGGCATAGATGTAACCATTCGGATGTATGGATAAATGCCTTACGTCATTCGAACTGAAATTGCCGCCCACTTTTGTCCAAATCGTACCCAAGGTTGTGGTTCTATACAAACCGGTTGGTGTACCGGCTATAATAAAGTCACTTTTTGTTATCACTATCGAGAGTACTGTTGAATCAACGATTCCTGAGGAGATCTTTATCCATGAAGAAAAGTCAGAACTGCCTTTCCATATACCTTGCGGAGTACTAATTATAATTTCACCGGTGCTTAGCTCATTGATGGATGTAATATATGCTCCGGGAATATCCTTCAACTCTTCAAATTCTAAGTTTTGCGAATATGAACTTGAAATAGCGTTTACTATGAAAAGTATAAAAAGAGAGATTTGTTTCCAATACATTATCTTGTCCTTTGTTGTCTAACTATTAAGAGCTAATTTCAGAATAATATCATATACCTATTCTCATGTGCAGATATATAGACATTGTTATCAACTACAGTTTTTGGGGAAGTAAATTTTTAACATCCATGCCGCAACTAGCTTCAAATTCGAGCGCGGTATTTCGACAATAGGCTTATTCACAAAACAATCGCCTCTATATAATCGGTATAAATATTTAAGCATCATACTCAGCAATCTCATCAGAGCAAGGATGACCATTCCAACCCCAGACTTAACTTCGTAAATTGTTTTGTTAACACGTCCCATATTCTATACAAACCATTGTAAAAGCAGACAATTGTAAGTAGTACTTTGTATCCCCTTAGTTCGAGAGGGATAATTACTCACATACGCAAATTATGATAAAAGAAATAGATAACAATCATAACGAAGAAGAGGCATCACATATACTTCCACTTATAAGCATACGGCACAACTTTTTACACTTAGATGTTTTTATTACACAAGAATACGACTGCGGAAAGTATTAAGAATTTCCTCTGCTCTTATTTCTGTTGTCTGTTTTTTAATCCATTCATAACTATTCTGTAATAGGTGTGCATAATCATCATTAGAGACTGTGTTCATTTTTTCCGCGAGGTGTTCAGCATTACGGTATTCAATGATATTGACACCATCTGCCAAGCTATGAGGGGCGCATGTTTTCGGTTTTTGTGAAAGTTGCTTGAAGCATTGTACGGCACCATTGGCAGCAATTTCGTAATGGCGTAAACAATCCCAGCCGCCACGTTTGGTGGTAATACCGAATTTTGCTTTTTGGATATTAGTATAATAATCAGCTTCATTATCAAACAAATACCCCATTGTCGTATTGTTTTTCTCAAATAATTCTGAAGAAACAATTTCATTATCAACAATATGACTTTGAAATAATGTTTCTTTTGATGAAGGTGTTATATCTTCCTTTATCTTTTCTTTCGGGATGCAGAAGGCCGCCGGCACTATAGTGGAAGGATACAACCGTACAGCATTATAAATAAAAGGCGGTATTGTTTTATAAAGAAAATAATAACTTGTTTTTGGAGTTAATTCTCTTTTAAAATATAAAAAACGAAGCGCAGCAAAACGCACAACGGCATTTACATCTTCGCCATCAATAATGATGGTATTGTTTTTTTTAAGATAAGGTAATAATGTTTTGAAGATGGGTTGAACTCTGTGTACCGAGCTGATAATAATAAGATCGAATAACCCCTTTTTTACTTTGTATATAATATCGCTTCTATCTATGGGTATATCGGGTAAGGTTCGCCATAGTGTAAATAAACGACCATAATGATGTACGGATTCAGATTCGGGAAATGAATTGTACATAATATCTTTTTTGGGAAAATCAACACAATTCTCACCGAATAATGACCTGAAACCGTGTAAAAGACCGTCTTGTAAATTATCCGCTTCAGGTGATGTAATGAAGAGTATTTTCATAAATACAATATCAGGTAACAGAGTGATGATTTATTATCATTCTTTAAGAGCACCCGCCGTTAATCCTTGAATAATTTGTTTATGAAATGCTATAAATAATAGTAAGACGGGTATCGCGGAAATACCTGCTCCTGCCATAAGATGCCCCCAATCAATAGATTGTTTGCCTATATAAAAAGCCAAGCCGACAGGTAAGGTGCGCATGTTTTCTTCATTGGTAAATAAAAACGGGAAAAGAAAAGAATTCCAATTACCGAGAAAAATGTAAATACCAAGTACGGTTAATACGGGTTTGCATAAGGGCATAACTATTCTGAATAATATATACCATTCACCGGCTCCGTCAATGCGGGCTGCATCTTCAATATCGGTGGGTAAACCCTGAATATATTGCCGAACAAGAAATATTCCGAAAGGTGTCACTAACCAAGGAATAATTAATGCCCAATATGTATTTATCCACCCGAACTGAACCATAAGCCGATAGAGTGGAATCATAATTACCTGCGGAGGGATAATGAGCACGCCCAGAATAGTTCCGAAAAGGATGGGTTTTCCTATAAATTCTCGTCGTGCAAAAGCATAACCGCACATAAGGCAAAATATAACATTGCCGATTGTTACCAAAAGTCCTACAGCTGCCGAATTAAGAAAATATATGCCAAAGGCATCCGAACCCAAAGCATCGGTATAGTTCGTAAGAACGGTGGATGCGCTGAATAATGAAAGAAAGGATTCATAACTTTCGGGATGCTCACGAAGGGATAATAATAACATCCAAAACATCGGAAAAATCATTCCGGCCGCTATAACAAATAAGAGTAAATGGAGAAGAATCGCCTGTATTCTTACATTCATTGTTTAATCTCCGACATTCCGGCTGCCGAT
>JALHLL010000021.1:1782-24609 GCA_022844575.1 bacterium | reverse complement strand
AAAACGTAATAAACAAGAAGAAATTGAAGTATTACTTAGACCCGAACATATGAAAGTTTCGATATTCCATGGTATGAAGGGAAAAGTACAATCAATTGATATCTCATCCGATAATAATTCATTGATATACTGCGGGGAAAGAGATACCGTACGGTTATTTAATGTTGCGAATAATGAACTGAAAACGGTATCATCTGCTCCGAATCCTTTTTATTCATCATTTTCGAACAATGATGATAGTCTCATCGTGCTTTGTCGTTCAGATACTGTTATACCCCCTTATACATATGTAAAGAGACCACTCATAAAGTATTGTACAGGTCTAAAAAATACATCTCTTCTTTCTGTGAAACATTCATTCGTACACAATGAAGAACATTATATTGGTGAATATGATAAGTGGAAATACTATGCACCATCTTTGGTGTACCGATATTTTAGGATAGGTATGTCGATGCAAAAGGATTGGATGGCAATTTGCAGCGATATTAATTATAAATATAACACACAAATTGAAATACCAGGATCAAATAATTTTCGTGGTACGGTTACCCATATAAACGATAAAACCCAACTTTCAGCCGATGACCGTTACCAAACAAATACTGAACAATGTGCATCTGAAATAAGGTCACCAATTCGATCTGTATCAGTCTCACCATCTAATAGTACTTATGCTGCCGCAGCAGGTCGTTTTTATGATTTTATTTCCGATAACTGTAAGGAAAGTGCTCCCCATATTCAAATAGTTGAAAAATCAACCAAGAAGATTATTAAAAAATTAAATGATAATGCGTATGGTGTCCGCTATTCACCGGATAATTATCATTTGGTCTCAACATCGGGTATATGGGATATTGATAGCAATAAGATAATTCATCGTATTACTACACCTTTCAATACTGAATTTGAGATATTACCTGACGGAGATAATATTGTACTTCCTTATAAAAATGAACAAGGTGCAATAGCGGGTATATATAGTATTCGCGAAAATAAATGGAAAACATTTTTTTATGGCTCACCATCTCGTGGTTTAATTGATGTAACTGCTATGTCAATTTCCGATGATGGTAAATACGTTGCAACTGGTTCAAGTACAGGTGCAGTTGCTTTATGGCAGATACCCGATTCATTAAAACCGAAACCACGTGCCGAATTCAGAATAATGAAGTATAAAGGTATAGTCGGAGAGCCGATACGATTTTATAACACATCCATACCTGTTCACAATAATTTTACTTATACATGGTACTTTGGCGATGGGACAACAAGCACTGAAAAGAATCCAACCCATATTTATGAGAATAAGGGGTTGTACAGTACGCGACTTACAATTCAGGATACCGTCGGTAATATGTATTCATATACTCACAATACATATGTAGAGATTGAAATTCCTTCCGGTCTTGGTGAAGAAAACAACCGGATGACCTTTACGGTTTACCCCAATCCTAGTAATGAAAGTGTAAAGATAGAAGTACCGGAGTATCCTTGTGAGTTAACTATTTCGGACATGAGCGGCACTATTGTCTATAGAGCAATAGTACAAAGTGAATCACATTCAATACACAGTAAACTATTCCCGACAGGGTTATATACAATCCGAATAAAGGTAGGAACTGTGAGTAAATCAGCTCATTGTTTAATCATTCACTAATCGGACAAAAAGGTTATATCAATCACTGTTGCCAAATCATAACATAGATACTCTCGGAATCAGGTCGTATTTTTGTGACATTAGGAAAACGTATATAATATTATTTCGACATTTCGAGGTCTATAATTGATGAAAATCAAAGGGTTGATTTTTTTGGCACTCGTTGCCATACTTACTTCGGCAGCCTTTGCCCCTAAGAAAACGATCACCATTAAGGGATCGGATACAATGGTTATTCTATGCCAACGTTGGTCAGAAAAATTTTCTCAACAAAATCCCAGCATTCAGTTTCAAGTTACGGGCGGCGGCTCGGGTACGGGTATAGCAGCACTTATTAACGGCACTACGGACATTTGTGCTTCCAGCCGACCGATTAAACCCGCAGAAGTTGAGCAGTTGAAAGCCAAGTTTAATACAAAAGGGGTGGAGATTAAAGTTGCACGTGACGGTTTGTCCATATATGTTCATAAGTCCAATCCTCTAAAAAAGTTAACAGTTGAACAAGTTATGAAGGTTTTTACAGGAAAAATTACGAATTGGAAAGAACTTGGTGGAGCTGATAAGAAAATAATGTTGTACAGTCGTGAAAACAATTCAGGTTCTTTAGAGTTTTTTAAAGAGCATGTATTAAATAAACAAGACTTTGATTCCAGAGCGCAGCATATGCCGGGAACCGCTGCTGTTGTCAATGCCGTAGCAAAAGATGTGAACGGTATAGGATATGGTGGAGCTGCATACGGTAAGGATATTAAAGAGCTTGCAATTGCGGCAGGCAATAGTAAAGATTATATCTCCCCTAATGAAACAACAATTCTAAATGGTAAATACCCCATCTCGCGTTTTCTCTACTTTTATACTAAAGAGCGTCCGCAAAATGAAATGAAAAAATTTATTGATTGGATTATAGCTAAAGAAGGACAATCCGTTGTTACGGAAGTCGGGTATTTTCCTATTAAGAAGTTTTGACTTGCGGGGCGATAAATTCGCCCTTAAATTGCATGTAAAGTCAATTCGCTTTCTTTTTATCGATCAGTTCGAGCAAGCGTGATTGAATTCTT
The DNA here is from genome assembly GCA_022844575.1 of bacterium. GTDB lineage: Bacteria > Bacteroidota > Ignavibacteria > Kapaibacteriales > UBA961 > UBA2353. Next base: position 21,891 of record JALHLL010000021.1, on the reverse strand, counting down.
CGTATCAAATAATCTTTCATGACACCTCAAACATCTGGTACAAACCCATTTCGTCGTCGTAAGCGACATATAGGGGAACGCATAGCGGAGTTTACTGTCCGTTTGACTGCTTCGATCTCTATCCTTATGATATTCCTTATACTTACCTTTGTTCTGCGTGAAGCATGGGGTATCACGGCATTCTTGACCGAAACTAATAGTGATAAAACGGAAAAAGGTGTAGTGAACGAGGGGAGTAAAGCAGCAAGTTCGGATTCTTCGTCTCCCGATACCTATGGTGAGACAGAAGAAGTATCACCCGATGTACCTGAGGAGTATAATTCTGATGTGCAGGAAACGATAACGGATTCCGGTACAGTGAATACTACCGGAGGTGATGAACCCGAATCGTACAATCCGGACGTAACCGATTATTCTGCCTCTGAAGAGAATAAAGCGGAGCCGAACATTTCGCATGAGAAAAAAACACTTGTTCAGAATTTGACAAGCGATACTTGGCAACCAGTTTCCTCCGAGCCGAAATTCGGACTTATGCCCCTCATACTCGGTACGGCGAAAACAACATTTATAGCAATTCTTATAGGCGCACCACTCGGCATATTGGCAGCTATCTACACTGCATTTTTCGCACCTCGGCGATTGCGTGAAGTAATGAAGCCCGTAATTGAATTGTTAGCAGGTTTTCCATCTGTTGTTATCGGTTTCTTTTGTTTGATGTTGGTTGCTGATTTCGTCCAAATAACTTTTGGGGTAGAGTATAGATTAAATGCAATAGTCGGCGGTATCGGACTGGCTATAGCCATTGTTCCGGTTATCTTCACCATAACCGAAGATTCACTAATGTCTGTACCGAAATCGTATAGAGAAGCATCATTGGCACTCGGTGCAACCGAATGGCAAACGGCGTTTAAGGTAATGTTACCTGCAGCTTTGCCCGGTGTTGTTGCTGCAGTATTGCTTGGGGTCGGCAGGGCATTTGGCGAAACAATGATTGCATTAATGGCTACGGGAAATGCTGCCGTTTATTCGGCGAGTATGGTGGAACCCGTAAGAACATTGGCTGCAACTATCGGTGCCGAAATGGGTGAAGTAATTTGGGGATCGTTACATTATAATATTTTGTTTATGCTTGGTGTATTGCTTTTCCTTGTAAGTTTTAGTATCAATGCCCTTACGGAGTTTTTTGTAAAAGGTATGTTGGCAAAGAAATTCCAAGGAGGGACATAAATGACACCTTTACGACATCATAGAACTACAAGAAGTGAGTTCCAGAAAAAGGTACTCGGTTTTTTTGCAGTCGGTATAACAGTAGTCGGCGGTTTTATTGTGTTCGGCACGGCAATGTTTATGTTACTTCATTTTTTGATAAAAGGTTTGCCGCATATTTCATGGGAGTTTTTAAGCCAAGCCCCAAGGAACAATAATACTGAAGGGGGAATATTTCCCGCCATATATGGTACAACTTTTTTAGTGCTTACAATGGCACTTCTTGGTGTACCTGTCGGAACTGCTACAGCTTTGTATCTTACAGAATATGCAAAACAACAATCATTCTTTGCTAAAAGCGTGCGTTTTGCGGTGAATACTCTTGCCGGAGTACCTTCTATTGTTTTCGGATTGTTTGGTGTCGGATTCTTCATACAATTTGTAGGCGGCGGAATAGATTCTCTTGCGGGAATGGAAGGCGGAGCAGTATTCGGTCATCCGGCTCTTATCTGGGCATCGGCTACTCTATCAATATTAACATTGCCTGTTGTTATCGTTTCGGTTGAGGAAGCACTTAAAGCTGTACCGAGGGAATTACGAGAAGCATCGTTGGCACTTGGCGCAACCAAATGGCAAACAATTTGGAAAATAGTATTACCCAATTCCTTAACAGGTATTTTAACGGGTTCGATTCTGGCGGTAGGACGAGGAGCAGGTGAAGTTGCCCCCATCATTTTTGTCGGGGCGGTATATTCTTTGCCCGAATTACCGACAGGAGTAACCGATCAGTTTATGCACTTAGGATATCACTTATTTGTTCTGGCAACACAATCGCCGGATGTTGATGCTGTTGCTCCACAGCAATATGCTACGACTGTAGTTTTATTGATGCTTACTTTCGGACTTAATTTTACGGCTACTATTATCCGTTCGAGAATACGTAAAAAACGACTCGGATAAATCGGTAATATTATCACTTTATACAATCTTCCGACATGGGAAAAGAACAAGAACGCATAAAAATTCGTACGAACGATTTTAATTTTTATTATGGAGATAATCGCGCGCTTCATAATATTTCGGTCGAGATTCCCGAAAATAGAGTAGTAGCTTTTATAGGTCCTTCCGGTTGCGGAAAATCTACTTTTTTGCGTTCAATGAACCGAATGAATGATGTGATTGATGGCACGAGCGTAAAAGGTGCCATTGTTATCAACGGAATTGATATTTATGACAAAACGGTTGATGTTGTCGAATTGCGTAAATTAGTCGGCATGGTATTTCAAAAACATATTCCGTTTCCGAAGTCCATTTATGATAATGTTGCTTACGGATTATACTTAAGTGGTAGAAAGAATAAAACCGAAGTTGAAGGTATAGTTGAACAGAGTTTGAAACGCTCGGCTCTTTGGGAAGAAGTAAAAGATCGTTTGAATGAGTCCGCAATGAGTCTTTCCGGTGGTCAGCAACAGCGTTTGTGTATTGCAAGAGCCGTTGCAGTTGACCCAGAAGTATTATTGATGGATGAACCTTGTTCTGCGCTTGATCCGATTTCTACTGCAAAAATTGAGGAGCTGATAGGTGAACTTAAGGATACTTATACCATTATAATAGTAACCCATAATATGCAGCAAGCAGCTCGAGTAAGTGATTTCACGGGTTTTTTCTATATGGGTAATTTAGTTGAGTTTGATAAAACGAGAACAATCTTTACAACGCCTTCAAAAAAAGAAACCGAAGACTATATAACAGGGCGTTTCGGATAGTTTATAGCGATTTTTTTTCATTTTTTATTTGTGTACGATGCACCGTTCATTTGAAGACGATCTCGACAAATTGCGAACACGTCTCATTCGCATGGGTAGTTTGGTTGAAGAGCAAGTAGAACTCTCATTCCGCTCTTTTTTAGAAGGTAACGGTGAGTTGGCAAAGTTGATTCGTGAGCGTGACGATAAAGTTGATAGGTTAGATATAAAAATAGATAAGCAATGCCAAAAAATATTCGCTTTGCAACAACCTGTTGCTCGCGACCTACGCTTATTACTTTCTGCCCTGAAAATAAATAATGAACTTGAACGAATAGGTGATGTTGCTGTCGGCGTTTCATCCACAATATTGGATGGTTACCCTATGGCGGATTTGGCGAAGGAATTCGGTTTGGAAGATATGACTTCCGCAGCGTTTCGGATGGTAAAATCAAGTCTGGATTCTTTTGTGAATAATGATCCCGAATTAGCGCGTCATGTTTTACCTTCCGACGGCAAAATTGATGCTTTAGAACGTTCCATTTCGGCTGATGTTATACTGGCTATGAAAGAGAACCCTTCGCTTATTGAGCGTGGTGTACGCTTTCTGGAAGTACTCGCAAGAATTGAACGCATTGCCGACCACGCCACTAATATAGCCGAGTGTGTTATTTTCCTTATTGAAGCACGTATGGTTCGTCATTTACCGGTTGATGAAATACTGAATCAAAAAGGTGATTCTGAAATAGACAATGATAATTTGCCTGATGATGGTTTGTAATTGACATTATCCTTTTAGCACCTATGAATTTAATTGTAAAGAGCATGATGGTTTCTACTTTCATGCTCTTTTGTGTTTTTAGTAATGAAGCTTGGTCGGAAAAAAAACGGACAAAGCAAAAAACGATTCGTACCTATACCTTCTCACATGGAGTATTCGATAGTTTATTACAGCTGAATGTAAAAAATGGCGAACCTTTTTATGAGGGGTTTGATGTTGCTGGTTTTCGAACTTATTGCGATTCATTGGCGTTAAGGCCATATAATACGATACCTCTTAAAGAGCGTTCTTCCTTCTGGCTTAATGCTATAAATTCATGTGTCATTCGTGCGGTTTTATTAAGGCAAGGGATGCGTTCCGTAGCCAATTTCCCTGATTTTTATATAAAGGATACTTTCAGTATCTGTGGTATAAAAAAGAACATACGCGGTTTCATTGATACAGCTATAAGTCTCTTCCCTGACCCGATGTTCCCTTTTGGTATGTTTCACGCAACGAAAAGTTTTCCGCCTTTACATAACCGCGCTTATCATTATTCGACGATAGGGACAAAACTGAAGATGCAAGCCAGAAAATTCCTACGTTCAGAGTATGGCGCCGTTTTGGACATGAGAGCGAATGTATTGAGTATTTCACCATTTTTTAATTACTACGGTAACTATCGGATTAATGATGAAAAGAAGATATTAATGTTTATACGACAGTTTCTGACCGAAGAGTCTAAAAACTTTTGCATTATAAATGCAGATGTTCTAAAGCATTCGATACTACCGGAAAATCTACTCCTCCTTCATAGAAATTCAGCACCTAAGGTGTTGAAAATAAAACAATATGGAGAGTAGCGAAACGATGGGCAAAAAGTCACATATTCTATAATGGCGCATATAAAAAGATATCTAAAAGCGGCGAGGCCTTTTTCATTTACTGCATCGGCAACGTCAGCATTATTCGGTTCTGCAGCAGCATACTATCACTTTTCTCATCTAGAGACATTTCATTTTAATATTCTTTCGTGTATTCTCGTTACAGTAGGGTGTATCAGCATACATATTGTCAGTAATCTGTTAAATACCTATTATGATGAACAATCAGGTTTGGATAGGGTGCCTGAAGCGTCGGGGGCTGATAATGCGATTGTAAAAGGATTGTTAACTGCAAAGCAAGTAAAAAGAGCCGCTTTATTCTTTTTTATACTCGCTTCCATAATAGGAATGTATTTCGTCTGGATTTGCGGTACAGCCATTATCGTATTGATACTATTCGGCACATTTTCGGCTTGGGCTTATACAGCTCCTCCTTTTAAGTTGAAATATAGAGGGTTAGGCGATATACAGGTTATACTTTCATTCGGTATTCTGATGATTGCAGGTGCCTATACGACACAGGGTTATCATTTTGCGACAACCGATAACTATGTACGCATTGTGATGATGTCTTTACCGTTAAGTTTTTTAGTCGATGCAATCCTTCATGCCAATAATCATCGAGATAGAGATATTGATATACGGTATTCTGCTAAAACCCTTTCTACCAAAGTATCCGAAAGAAGCTCGATAAACTTCTATATGCTACTCCTTTATGGTGCCGTTTTTATCACAATTCTTCTTGTGATAGCGAACATTCTACCTACATGGGAAATTCTACCCTCAGTTGTAGTATTGCCTCTTATGTTTGTTGCAATACGAAAACTCTCAAATCGAGGTGCTTATACTGCTGAAAAATATAATGTTATAACAGCGGATACTGCGAAAATTCACTTGATTTACGGTTTGATTTCTACAGCAATACTCATCTTCTCCGCATGAGGGTTAGGCAATGGAATGAAACTAAGCATATACTTTTTTATAGCTAAGCACAACTAAACAGCGCGAATTTTCTATTTTTGACAGCTATGTACGGTTTTACAACCGTTTTCACTGAACTTATTGATAGGAGAATAAGCGGATGAATTTCTTTTCTGATCTTGAGGGGTATGGTCACGAGCAACTGATCTTCTGTTCCGATCCCAAGTCGGGCTTACGCGCAATCATAGGTATTCACAATACCGTATTAGGACCTGCCTTAGGCGGAACACGAATGTGGGCATATAATAATGACGCTGAAGCTATTACGGACGTTTTGAGATTATCAAGGGGCATGACATATAAAGCAGCCGTTGCAGGCTTAAACTTAGGCGGCGGTAAAGCTGTTATTATCGGCGATTCACGCACTCAGAAGAATGAAGCACTATTCCGTGCCTACGGTCGCGCAGTAGAGTCAGTAGGTGGTCGTTATATTACGGCTGAAGATGTCGGCACTACTGTTCGCGATATGGAGTGGATACAAATGGAAACGCAATATGTGACCGGTGTAAGTGCTTTGGGCGGTAGTGGTGATCCTTCACCATTTACTGCTTACGGAGTATATAACGGGATAAAAGCATGTGCAAAAAAGCAATTCGGTAACGATTCTTTATCGGGCAGAACTGTGGCTGTGCAAGGTGCAGGAAATGTTGCAACACATCTTGTTGAACATCTAACCAAAGAAGGTGCCAAAGTATATATATCTGATATCTTTACTGAAAAAGCTCAAAAGATATGTGCTGATTATGGTGCTCACTATGTCGATCCTACTGAAATAGCTTCTATAGAATGCGATATATTTTCACCGAATGCACTTGGAGCAATTCTTAATGAATCAAGTATTCCGAATCTGAAATGTGCAATCGTTGCCGGCGGAGCTAATAATCAGCTTGAAAACGAGACCCGACATGGTGAAGCATTAAGAGCAAGAGGAATATTATATGCTCCGGATTATGTGATAAATGCGGGTGGTTTGATGAATGTCGCTTCTGAAATAGACGGATATAGCAAAGAAGGTGTATTACACCAAGCAGAAGGAATTTATGATATTCTGCTCCGTATTTTTAATATGGCTGAGGAAAGGAATATCCTTAATCATGAGGCATCGAATTTAATTGCTGAACAGCGTATTGCAAGTATTGCGAATATTCATAGCAATTATATAGGTAAACCCGATATACGTCGTTGAAAATAAATTGTTAATAGCTCATGAAGAAGCCGTCCGAAAGACGGCTTCTTTGTTTTAGAATAGAAATATTGTGTGTGTCGTTTCAAAGAAACAAAAAACAGTCGTCAAAAATTTGACGACTGTTTAAGAATTTTCTTCTGGATGTACTAAGATCAGAAGGCGAAAAGTAATCGAGCAATTTCAGGCCCTTTTGTGAAAATTACTCTATATCCGAGTAAAGTTCCCGCGCCAATCATAGTAAAGCCTGCAAAGCGATGTATCCGAAGTGTGAATTCGGGAGAAAAACGTTCCTTGTAATAAAGTACAACTCTTAACAAAGCATAAAGCCACCCGAAATTACCGAATCCGAAGCCGACTGAAAACATCAGACAGTTCAGTATGGTATTATCGAAAAAAGAAGAGTGCTGTATTAGCATTGAAGTATAAGCAAGGGAAGGTAGAAAGGTAGGGTTGGCAATATTCATAAGTGCAATTGCAACACCGATAAAAAACGGTCCGTTCTTTTTGAGGCGTTCTGCTGCTTTACGCAATCTGCTTGGTTGCATATGTTTGTTTTCACAATGAGCGGTACGTGCGTTTCGTAGTTCGAGAATTCCGTATCCTACCAATATCAATACACATAGTACTTGGAAAATAATGATGGCTAACGGGTACTCACTGAAGAAACTCTGAAGAGAGGACGAAATTGCTGATGTAGCAAGCATTGCAAACAGACAATAGAAGAAGTCCATGACACCGGCTCCGAAACCGATGAGAACTCCTGTTCTTTCGTCACCACGCAAACCCGCTTTTAAGGTTGTTACGCCGACAGGTCCCGGCGGAACGGCAAGTACAAATCCTACAATAGTACCGAGCAGTAGCGAAAAAACCATGCACTACCTCTTCCTAATAGTTTTTGTGAATATCTTGTTCATCCTTAAACAACGATTTGCATCCTTGATGTTGCGGTGTGCAAAATATTACACACTATCAATCGGCGAACATAAGGAAAAACTTCTTAGCAGACAAGCATTTCATTTATTTTTTTTCACAATCTGTACATTTTTTAAGAGGAAATCGTATCATCGGCCAGTCAGCTTCAACTTCAGCTTTCTGCGCATATCTGCAGGGAAAAAAGAAAAAATGTAAGAACGTATCAGTTTACCTTTCCATACAAATCGTTCACGTACATTCATTAAACGGCGTTTTTTCAGGTCAGGTACGATACCTAATGAAGATACCTTTTTATAAGCATCATATTCCCACACCCCCTTTATTACCGTATTGAGAATTGGGAAGTAATCGTGATACGTTGAAAAAAACTTGTCATACTTATCCGAACGAATTGTACCGAATGTTTCAAATTTCCACGCATTTTCGCCTGAGACAAGCAAATCTTTCAAAACGCTTTTTTTGAATAATGATGTGACGACCGAAGCACGATATAAAGTTCCCGTCGAAACGATTCCTACGGATTTGTTAAATGATTTGTCGGGTGGTGTTGAAGGATTAAAACGAAGGTAATTAACATCGTTTTCTATAGCCCAACTAAGTAAGGTGTCAAATCTTTCATTGTTTACTTTATCATGAAGCATAAGGTCTTCAAGAAACAAAAAAATATATTCGTGAGGTAAAAGCTCCAAAGCTCGGAGAATATTATCCGACCAAGACATATCAACTCCAATTGATAGTACTTCTACTCCTTTTATATCCGGTTTCGCTTCATTGGTCAAAAGATACGTATCACAACTTCTTTCACTCCAGAAACGCTCATACAGCATAAAAAACGGGTTCCACAAATCGCTGTAGGCATCGCATGTTACAACAAGAACGGCACATTTTTCTCTCAAATTGCGGTTGTAAGGTTCAATCATATAAGCAAAAGTTTTTTACAAAAGCAAATATAGAGAACTTATTGATTTGCTAAAAAAAGTGGCTCCCACTCACTAAATGAAGGAGAGAGCGTATTTTCGCATTAAACCAAATCCTGTCGTTATTTACTGCTTTGTATGACTTTGTTGAACAAGTTCCGTCTTTCATTAGTTTTCCTTATTCCGTTATGGTACGGATGCGGCTTTAATAATTCGCTAACGATCAACCATATAGTAGAAAGACCCCCCTATTTTAGAATGGACAGCATAAGAAGTATTACAGTTGGGCAGGTTAATGATGAAGGCAAGCGTTTCGACCAAAATGAAGTATTACGCTCTTTGGTAATTGAGAGATTTGCGGGTAATTCTTTTTATGTGGTCTATGATGGCACGAATGAACAGAATGTAGGCAAAAACAATGTAATTTTAACGATAACAATGCTTAGTAACGATTGTGTAACACGTAACGATACACTTATTACAAGAATCCCTACAAAAAACAAAGACAAAAATGGAAAACGTGGGGATAGTACGGTAAAAACTTACACGAAGAATGCTTATGGAGAATATTCTGCAAGCTGTCGGATTGTTAATTCATCGAACCGAGCTATCGTTGCTGTGCGCAACTTTACGGAAACAGTGTCAAAAACTTTAAAGACTGATGAGGAGTTGAAGAGTTCGTTAAAAAAATCAATGGAAAAGGAAGCAATTGTGAGTTTGGCGAATCATATACGAAACTGGCTTCTGCCTTATTCCGATAATATACCTCTTACATTGTTTGAGGACGATGAGGTGCCTACTTATAAAAAAATGAGGGAGCTGATCGAACAAAATAATTATTCATCGGCTATTCAGTTATTAAAAGATGATTCAAAAACTCTCAAAAATGATGACCCCAATCTGCCGAAAATGTTCTATAACTTAGGGTGTTTACAGCTATATGATAATAAGTATGAAGATAGTAGGAGTTCATTCGAGTATGCTCTTTTGCGGGGTGCTGGCGACAAAATCTATAAAGAAAAATTGGAACTGATACAAGCCTTAATAGCAGAGAAAAAGGAATTGCAGTCTAGAAAAAATACCAAGTAATACTAACCGGATAATTGTGAAAGTGTTTTAATGTTAGAAACGGAGAAAAAATATATTGAGAATTTTATAAACATAATTGAACAGAGTTTCAGCCTATCTAAAGATGAGAAAATAGCAGTCTCATCGGTATGTGAAATTCGCAGTTATGAAAAGAATGAAGTAGTGGTTAAGCAAAGTAGGCGATTTGATAATGAAATATTCGTACTTGAGGGAATAATGCGTGGCTACTACGATACTTTTAACGGTAAGGAGGTTAATGTAGAGTTTTTCCAGGGCCCGTCCGTAACTGCTCCTTGGTTTACTCGTACTTTCAATGGGCATAGCAGCATAAACTACCAAGTTTTGACGCAGGCAGTTTTGTTAGAGATCAATGCCGAACGTTTTGACGCCTTAATGAAAAGTTCCCTCGCCATTTACAGATGGGCAACAGGTATAACACAAAGAGAATTGATGAGAAAAACACATAGGGAAATTTTGCTGCTTACAAAAAGTGCCGAAGAACGTTTTGAAGTATTCAGACAAATGTTCAAAGCATTAGAGAACCATATACCTCTTAACCATATTGCGTCTTATCTGGGTATCACTCAAGTGTCTTTAAGCAGATTGCGTAGCAAACGTTAATAAAGTATCGTTTTACTTTTTTTATCATTTGTTAAGTTTTTCCTCCCATAAAAACCGCAGTTTTGCGGGAACTTACAGCCGCCGTAAGTTTTTATTGTCATTATTAGGAAATCGAATGAGATTGATATTTGTATTGCGCATTGTCATTGCGTTATCATGTGCGCATATTATGTGCGGTCAAGAAGCATATAAGGGATCATTGGCGGGTACGGTGGTTGATGGCAATACGAAATTGCCGATTGCAAGCGTTACGATTCGTGTTCTTGACACGAAATCCGGCGCACAAAGTAATGAATCCGGAAATTACAAAATCAATAATATACCATCCGGTATATATACAATCGAATACAAACGATTGGGATATATAACATCACGGAAGACCGACATTGCGATTCGACCGGGCAGAATAACTGACCTTGATATCGAGTTGAAGGAATCTCCGTTAAGCACCGAAGAAGTGACAATTCGTGCTGAGTATTTCTCTGATGAACTAACCCAAAGTGTCAGTACCGTTCAATTTAGTAATGAAGAAATCCGCCGTGCCCCGGGTTCATTCGGGGATATAAGTCGAATTATAGCCGGAATGCCAAGTACCGCCAAAGTTGATGACCAATCGAATGCTCTTATCGTTCGTGGGGGTAGTCCTATTGAAAACGGTTTTTTTGTAGATAATATAGAAATCACCAATATTAATCACTTTCCTTCGCAAGGTACATCAGCAGGGAGTACAAGTATTATTCCCGTGGACATGGTGGATAACGTGGAATTCAGTGCAGGAGGTTTCTCATCAAACTTTGGCGATAAACTGTCATCAGTTATGAATATTCAACTAAGAAAAGGAAATAGGGAAGAATTCGATGCGCAAATTGACTTGAATGTCATTGGTTTCGGCGGACTCATTGAGGGACCCTTTGCTTCAGGTAAAGGGACATATATACTTGCGGCAAGGCGTTCCTATCTTGATTTGATAGCAGGTGCTTCAGGCATAAATTTGCTTCCAAGCTTTGGTGATGCGCAACTTAAACTGACATATGAACTCGATAATAATAATTCAATTTCTCTTCTCGGCATTTTTTCCGATGACCATATTTCTTCGGACTCGGTGAATGCACGTGAAAATAAACAAACGGCTTATGGAAGTGATGATATTTATGATGGAACATTCGGTATAAATTGGCGGCATCTTTGGGGTGAATCAGGATTTTCGCAGACATCACTGGCATATACACGCACCGAATTTAATAACAGATATATTGATAATGAAAAAGGTACTGAGATATTACGTAAAAATTCGATAGAAGAATATACGCGTTTGAGAAATGTAAATACATTTTTACTCGGAAAAACGTTCACCGTGGAATGCGGAGCCGAACTGAAATATATAAGAGCGGATAATAATATATTTTTCGGATTTACGAAGAATGCTGTCGGTGATTCCGTGTCCCCTTATACATTAAAAGGTAAAAAGGATGCTTTAAGGGGTGGTTTGTTTTTTACCGGTATATATTCACCTATTGAGGCAATAAAAATTTCGCTAGGTTTCCGCAGTGAATATTCATCTATCTCAGAGGTCTTTAACTTTTCACCGAAAGCACAAGCAACGTACTCGTTTAGCGAACAGACAACCATGTCTTTGAGCTATGGTATTTATTATCAAGGTTTGCCTATTCTTATGGTTGCACAAAATCCCTCACTTCAAAAGCCGAAAGATATGCAAGCACAACATATTGTTGCGAGTGTGCAGCAATTACTTTCCGATGAAACTCGATTGGTTGTAGAAGGTTATTATAAACAATATTCCGGCTTTCCGGTAGATCCGTCTGAGTCGCGATTATTTGCCATTGATGAACCGTATGACAGGATAGGATTTTATACTTACCACCCCGAACTCATTATGTCGGGCAAAGCACGGTCTTATGGCATTGAGGCATCAGTGCAGAAAAAACTCTCGGATAATTTTTATGGAATGACGGGTATATCATGGTTTCGGTCACAGTATGCGGGTCATGATGGAATGTGGAGAAATAGAGTATTCGATAATCAATTCGTTTTTAGTATTGAAGGGGGATATACAATTAATAAGGAATGGGAGTTGAGTGCGCGATGGATTTTTGCGGGTGGCAGACCTTATACGCCATTCGATGTAACTGCTTCGACTCAATTAAACACCGGTGTTTTAGATGAGAACAATGTCAATACGGAACGATTTCCTTCATATCATTCTTTGAATATACGTGCGGATAAAAGATTCTTTTTGGAAAATAGTAGTATAACAGTGTATCTAAGTATATGGAATACGTATAATCGTAAAAATGTACAGGCAATAATTTGGAATACATTCGATAATCGTCCTGAAACGGTCAATCAATTCGGACTATTACCTATTTTCGGTATTGAGTGGGAATTGTAAAATTTTAGTGTTAATATAAATTATAATTAATAAAAGCCGTAATAGATTTACTGTTACGGCTTTTAAAAAATAAAGATATAAATTTATATTTCGTCCTCTTTTTCGGATTGAATTTCCATTTGAATTTGTTTTTCCACTTCCCTCAGTTTTTTCTCCAAGTTCTTCATAGAACGTTCTAATCTATCCCTTTGTTTTTTATTGAGTTGTGGTGATTTGGGTGCTTTCGGAGTGGTATCGCGAGATGTTTCTTCGTCTTCATCCATTACATCATCGGGTATTTTAATATCCGGTATTTCAATATCAGGCATATTGAAATTAAAAATTCTACTTTTATCGAAATCTTTCCCATTAAAATTGTAGGCGAAACCATTCCCGAGTGAAGTAAAGAAATTATTTCTCATGCCGAGCAATGCGCTTTCTTCTTCCGGCAAAATCGTGGGTAAACCATTGGAATAAACATTGCCATTACGACCGAAAAAGAAAGCATTATTATCACCTTCATCGGTTTTGCTGTTTTCTTGCTCTTCATCCATGCGGTCTTCGCGCATTCTTTGTAAACGTTTTTTCTGCGTTTCATCCAAAACGGCATGTATTTTTTCAATAATATCAAGTTCGCTTTTGTGTAAGGAAGCAATTGTTTCATTATTCTTGGAAAGTAATTGTTCAGCTTCCGCCCTTCCGTTACTTTTCGATAATGCGATATCTACCTTTTTTCTGTTTTCAGCTAACTCTCTTGCGGCACTTTTTCGGGATTCTTTCAATTCATCTGCAAGAGTTTGTAATGATTTTTTCTGCTCATCCGTTAACCTCATCTTTTCGGTAATATCATTACACATGAATTTACATTCCATGGTATTGATTCGAGATCTGCGATTATTACGGGGCGAATCTTTGTACTCGGAGGCCTGTCCCGGTAAAATGAGCTGAAGGAACAAAATAATGGCGCTGATGATAATCAAGAGAATATTCATGAGTTGTATCCCTAAGAGTTGAATAATGCCTATACAAAAGTATGGTTTACCGATATGTATCTTCAAGATAAAAAATGTTAATGGCTGTTAATAACTTGTAATCGAGTTTTTTGGCTATGTTTGCCATTCGTTAAAATTGTCAGATTGATAAGAAAAGTATCAAAGAGAATAAATAAATGGCGGTTTCACTTATAGATAAAACAGTATTGATTACAGGCGCTTCAAGCGGTATTGGCGAAGCATGTGCTTACACTTTTGCTCAAGCAGGAGCAAGACTGATTCTGCTTGCACGACGAAGGGAACGTTTGGAAGAAATAGCACATACATTACATGAGCAATACGGAGCAAAAGTACTGACACTTGAACTTGATGTCAGAGACAGAGAAGCTATTACATCAACATTAACTCATATTCCGTCGGAATTCTCGGATGTTGATTTTCTTATTAACAATGCGGGATTATCACGCGGACTCGATACCCTTCAAAACGGAGATTATGTGAATTGGGAAGAAATGATTGATACGAATATTAAGGGATTATTGTGGGTAACGAGGGCTGTTCTACCGAAAATGATTGAAAAAGGTGATGGAATGGTAATAAACATTGCTTCGATTGCCGGAAGGCAAGCATACCCTAACGGAAATGTATATTGTGCTTCGAAAGCCGGTGTGAAAATGTTATCGGAAGCACTACAATTTGATGTAAACGGAACGGGTGTGCGAATTACGAATATTGATCCGGGACTTGTGGAAACGGAATTTTCACTTGTGCGTTTTCGTGGTGATGAGAAACGCGCAAGTACTGTGTATAAAGGGTATACACCAATGACAGGTGAGGATGTGGCAGAAGCGGTTCTTTTCTGTGCGACGAGACCTTTGCATGTAAGTATTCACGATATGCTTATAATGCCTACTGCCCAGGCATCAACGCAAATGGTGCACAAAAACCTATAAGGTTGTAATAGGTTAAGAATCTTTACTCAGTACAGTATATTTAGCGGATGACACAATTTTAAAACGCTCAATTTTCATGTTTCATTTATAATAAGGACGTGTATGCGAATGTATACTCTTAACCGATACATTGTCGGTTTTGTATTAGCGCTTGTTTGTAACTTTAATGCCTTTTCTCAAACCGAAGGAGGTAGAGTAGGTTTTGGTGTAAGCGGAGGAGGTGTAAAGTACTGGGGTACATTTACGGATAATCAATTATGGTTTTCCGGAGATATGTTCGTTCGATGGAACATCATTGATCAAATTTCTTTGCAGGCAAGTGTCGGCTTCGGGCAATTGCGTTATAAAAACACGGAAAAGAGTATTGTGGAAAATCCTAATTTCTACAGTCTTTTTCCTGCCAATAAACAACCGCAGGAAAAGAACTTTTCGCGGTTTAATTATTATGAAACATATCTCATGTGGAATATTTTGCCGCGTGAAAAATTCGTACCATATGTTTTTGGCGGTCTTGGTGTTCTTGATTGGAATCCTACTTATCAGGATGGCAGTGCATTGCCATTGAACGATGGGACAACATACGAAAAAAGAAAAATGGTTATTCCATTAGGTTTGGGGTATGAGCTATACTTAACAGACGACCTTGTATTTAATGGTAGAGGTACAATTCGTTTAACCGGAACCGGTTGGTTGGATGGATACGATGCACGTTACAAAGGTACAGCCGAAAAACCCTTTGCAAAAGTTGATAATGCTGATGATGCCGACGATTTATTATTGACATTCGGGGTCGGATTTTCATATTATGTATTCGGCAATGCAGATTATGATAAAGATGGCTTAACGAATAGCACCGAACGGGATTTGGGTACCGATCCTGAAAATCCAGATACCGATGGAGATGGCTTAACTGATGGTGATGAGGTTCGTAAATATTATACTGATCCTAAAAAGTCCGATACCGATGGTGATAATCTTACCGATTATGCAGAGATTTTCGATCACAGAACATCGCCGAAATCTCCGGATACCGATGGTGACAGTTTAAAAGATGGTGAAGAATTGACACGTAAAACTGACCCTCATATTGCCGACACGGACGGAGATGGTTTGTTGGATGGCGATGAAGTAAATAAATACAAAACCGACCCCACAAAAGCTGATACCGACGGAGATTCCCTGAGCGACGGACAGGAAGTGATGAAATTAAGCACGAACCCTCTTGCCGTGGACTCTGATGGCGATCGGTTGGGCGATGGCGAAGAAGTGAATACATATAAAACAAATCCTGCAAAACAGGATACGGATAATGACGGTTTGAATGATGGTGACGAAGTAAAACAGTACAAAACCGATCCGGCTAATCCTGATAGTGACGGCGATGAGCTTCCTGATGGTGACGAAGTAAAAACTCATAATACCGACCCTAATAAAAAGGATAGCGACGGAGATAGTCTAAGCGACGGAGAAGAGGTTCGTAAACTGAAAACAAACCCTATTTCAAACGATACAGACCGAGATAATGTAAAGGATGGCGATGAGGTAAACACACATAAAACCGATCCGACAAAAGAAGATTCTGATGAGGATAGTTTAAAAGACGGCGATGAATTATCGCGTGGCACGAATCCATTAGACGTTGATAGTGATAAAGACCGCCTTCGTGACGGTGAAGAGGTAAATAAATATTTCTGCGATCCGACAAAAGCCGATACTGATGGTGATTCATTAACCGATTATGAAGAGGTAAACAGAAGAAGCAAAAAAGACGGCACTTCGATTGAACCGACTGATCCGACAAAAGCGGATACGGACGGCGATTCGTTTAATGATGCAATAGATATGTGTCCGCTTATAGCCGGAAAAGCAAACGATGCGGATCCGACACAGAAGGGTTGTCCTGAATTACCTAAAAAAGGTACAAAAACAGATTTCCCTGAAATATTATTTGTGAAAGGGAAGGATGCCTTTAACTTCGATAATCCATCAACAATGTCAAGCTTGGCAAAATTACTTGCTTATGTTAATCAATGTGATAATATTCAAGTTACGATTGAGGGACATGCTTCGGAAGAGGGTAATGCAACTATAAACTTGAAATTATCGCAGCAAAGAGCGGAAGCCGTAAGAAAATGGCTTTTTGAGCAAGGTGTAAACCCGGGTAAAATTTCGGGTGCAATAGGGTTCGGTTCTACAAGACCTACTATAAAAGAGCCGAAAGGAAAAGACGCGAAGAAAATTACAGCAGCTCAGTTGGAAGAAATTAGACGCAAAAACAGAAGAATTACAGTTGCGGTCGAACGCGGTTGTGATTAAAAACCTATGTTCAAGTACATAATACAAAGGCGGATGAATTTCATCCGCCTTTTCTTTTTGACATTATACTTTTATTATTTGCTGAATAGGGTAAATGAATTCAAAATCTGCTCACCAATTTCTTTGAACGAAGAAAAAGTACCTTGTTCAGAAGTAAAAGTAAGAAGATATGCTTTATCGGATTTCATAAAACAATAGGAGACAAACCTTAAATTGAACATACCTTGTTGTGCCGCATACTCCAATTTGTAAAAAACCTTGTTATTTTCTTTTACTATGGACGAAGAGTAAATGGTTGCGTTATTCATGAGTTTTAAGATTTGCTTTTCTGATATTTTACCGTAATTTTCAAGATCATTATTGCAGGGTTTTGCATCCTGTATCAATACATTAAAATTCTCATGGAATTTATCATCGGAATTACTTAAAGGTGAAAGTGCTACGACCGTTGTTCCCATGAGATGCGATGTATCAACACGCCAAGCTGCGGGGTATTGGAAAGAGAATTCACTATGTTTAAATGTCGTAATTTTGTCGTCTGTCTGACAATAAACATTGAGCTGACATACAAAGATGAACGGAAGTAATATTATTGAAAAACGACGTTCGAGTAAAGCAAAAACTAAAGTCATAAACATTATTTTGTTTTAATAAATGATACTGTAATTGTTTTTCCATAGGTGGAAAGGAAACGTATAGTATAGTGTCCTGCCGAAAATCCCTCAATTGGTACTCGTACAGCCGAATCGCCATTAAGACCTTCCTTAACAACAGGCTCGCCTGTGATTGTGAATATCTGCATGTTGCCGAATCGCATATCTTCCGGTAAATAAGCCGTTAATTGCTCATGAGCAGGCAAAGGAGAAAGACGAATACCGCCATTAGGGTCTCCGGCGCGATCGGTTACCGAAGAAACTACACCATCGAGATTGATAACTAAGTCTTTGTTGATAGGCGGGTTCACAACTTTGGTACGTATTAATGCTTTTGAAGGCCATTCAACAATAAGCGAATCAACTGATGTATTTTTCCCGATTCCGAAGTTAAGCATGAACGGGCTCATCATTCCCCAACGCCCGACACCCGATTGGATTTCCCTTGTTTGGCAAATACCACCGGCATAAACACAAACACGTGAACCGATTGCACCTGCATTTGTACCAGCCGGAGCATCGAGCTTAACAGTAATATGATTATTGGAATTTGCGGCATCATTACGCAACAACCATATACGGTCAGCATCGGGTTTAGGATTACCATTTTGGTCTTTTGGGGGGGAATATTGAATTATAATATCATCGTCACCATCCAAATCGAAATCAATCGGACGATTGGAATGGGCTTCTTTGAGTAGTGTACGAAGACCTAATGCACCGGCAATCTCCTTGAAGGTATGATCGGGCTGTTGATGTTGTATATAACAACGGTCATTCGTGGCATCATACCCCGTTGTACTTAAAAGAAAATCAACATACAAATCATTATCCAAATTTATCCACGAACCTGCCTGATCGCCTAAATGTCCTCGGTTGGAAGCGTTGTATGTAATCTGCGATCCTTTAGGTAAAAAGAAATTACCATACTGATTTGACCATGATGTATCTTTTGTGACATTGATTCTTTTTAGTACTTGTACATTGTTTAAAGGTCGGTCGAATGCATCTAATTGCCATGTGAGACGATAATTACCTTCCGCACCCGCATTTTTTGTTAATGAGGTATGCCCTTCGCCCGGGTCAAGCCCACCGTGAATAAGCATTTGTGCTATATCCATATCACCATCATTATCATAATCATAAGGTAATGCTTCCCATTGGCAAAGTTCGCGCGGAAATACAAGCAGATTATTGAGCGAGCCACCGACATCAATATTACCGTGACTACGATTTGTTGCCGTATAATTGGCCTGTTCGCTATAATTTTCAAATTTTCCGTTACCTAAGTTTTTCCATAAAGTACCTTCAGTGCGGCAATAGGGTGATGTAATAATATCGGGATAACGATCATTATTCCAATCGGTAACACTTGCGCCATAAAGCGGCTCATACACTTCTTCCAAGCCGGCATCGAAGGTTACATCTTGAAAAGTACCGTCGCCTTTACCTTTGAATAAAAATCCGGGAAGCCACTGATTTGCTTGGTGGTCGGCTGAGAAAGTACCGAAATATATATCAAGATTTCCATCCAAATCATAATCCAAAAAACAAATGCCCGTTGCAGGGAATTTCCCCAAATCCGTTAAACCGCTATTCTGAACTAAAGTGAAGCGACCTGTGCCGTCATTTAACAGTACTTCTGCATAATCGCCGACATCATTGAATTTGCTTACATCAAAGTAAAACAAACCGGTTACCATATCGGGGAAGCCGTCATTATTAACATCTGCCATACCCCATATATCGGCAACACGCCCTTTTGTACCATTATCACGATTCGTATAAATACGCGATGAATCGGTAAAGTCAACAAAAATTCTATCTTTCGGGTCGGATGAACTCGGGTCTTGTTGATTGAGATAAAGGCGTGTTTTCATGCTGCGATCATAGGAGAGAACTTGCAGAAGCAAATCGGGATAATCATCTCCATTCACATCACAAGAACTGATTTGACCTGACTTTGCCGCACTCAAGCCGGCTTTTTCCGTGATATCCTTAAACCATGTATTGTCCTGTGCTTTCGCTGAAAGAGAAAACAGGCATAGTGTTATAATAAAAATGTAATAACGAGTCATGAATGCTCCGAAAGTGTATTGATACGATTAAACAAATTAGGTTCGTAAAATTACACAGGAAAGCACAAATACCTCATTTTATGTGTAAATATGCGGTTAAGGCGCTGCAGATTCTCACTTTCCATGTCAGCGGATTACAGTTAATGGAACTGTTGCGAAATGAACATCCGACTGAAGCACAATAGTGTATTTGCCGATTGGTAGATGTCGGATATCAATATTGGTAGTTTCTGATATTATATTTATCTCTTCAATAAACTCACCCATAATATTATAAATATTTGCTTTGGGTTTGTTTGGTAATGGGGCGATTGTTATCGTACATTGTTCGCCGGATGGGTTCGGAAAAACTGTGCAACGAATTTCACTTTCTTTTTCTGAAATAGTAGAAGGGATATAGGGGGGT
>JALHLL010000021.1:0-1772 GCA_022844575.1 bacterium | reverse complement strand
AGTATATTTCCAAATACCTTTACCCTCTGTACCGACAAAAAGTGTATCATTAATAATATGGAGTGTGTTGATGGGCATGGAAGGAAATTTTATAGGTATCCATGTTCTGCCCTTACCTTCGACACGATAAATGAATTTGTTTGTGGCTATAAAAATTGAACTGTCTCTATTTATTATTGTGTTAGCATAATCCGAATTTCCCAGAAAACCATTTTTTTGCCACGTTGTGCCGGAATCCGAACTCCAAACAAGTGAACCGTTCTGTAAAACAAGAAACATTAACTCATTATATATACATATTGATTTGAAATAGCTATCAAGAGATCGGGAATCAATGAGAATGGGAATTTTCTTCCAAGAAATACCGGTATCATTACTGATAAGTAAATAGTTATTTGAATAATTTTTACTATATGCTCCGGCATACAATACATTATTGTATTTAAGTAAAGTTGTTATTGTCCCCAGTTCAGAATGTGTAGAGTCCCAACTTTCACCTTTATCAGTACTTATCAAAAATCCTTTGTTTTGGTCAACTACTCCAATAATATTCTTACCGGCTGCAACTGCATATTTAAAACTCCTGTTATCTTTCTTTTCCCATTTAGTAGAGTCTTTGTGCTTTATATATATACCATTCCCGCAGGCAAAATGTATATTGTCATGTGAAAAATAAGGCGTAAATAAAGAATCATGCTCAATCCATGTTTTGCCATAATCATAGCTTATTGCCAATAAACCTTTGTCAGGTTGTTTATTTCCGGCAACAATAGTATTAGAGTCTGTATGCAGATAAAGTATTTTTCCGAAAGGTAATCCAATTCTATTCCATGAATCACCGTTATCAGTACTATAAGCTAACCCCCTTGGTGGATTCTTTGAGTAACCGGATCGAGGTAAAACGAAGATTATTTTATTATTAACGCATTGTATAAAACCGTAATCAACAAAACGGGGATAGGATTTTAGGGTCTCCCATTCAATTTTTGAAAGTTTAAGCTTATCGACCGAAAGTCGAGTACCTATATCTGTGAAAATGTACTCGTCATTGATTGCAAAGTGATAAATATAGGGGGAAAGTTGTTGTCCAGCCGGATCCCACCCGACTCCGTCGCTTGTACTATAGTAAACATAACTTGTCCCATGATTTCTTGACGTAATAAGTATTTTCCCTTTTACGGCAAGCGCAGACATACTTTTATTCATAAGTCCGATAAGGTCACCAGACCATGTTTTTCCTTCATCAGTGCTTTTATGAACTCCCCACCCCATATTAAACAAACTATTTGAACCTGCATAAAGGGTTACGCCTTTTAAGGCCTCTCCGGTTTTTTTCCAGCGACCACCGTAGTCGGTACTTTTCCATATACCATTATTCGTATGTGCGTATATAAAACCGTTCATAGTGAGAATTTGAAAAATACTTGCCGTATCAATTTTCAACTTTTTCCATGTTGAACCATTATCACTACTGCGTAATAAATCCTTTTGTCTAAACGCGAAGAGATATGAATCAATAGTTTTTAACAAATAATCTTTTTCAAGCTCCATTTTCGACCAGGTTCGCCCCGTATCGCTGCTTTTATAATAACCGTTACTCTTCTCATTGATAAAAAGATAGGAATCATTCATATCCAATCCGAGTACTGACTCTTCAAAAGGGCCCGGTAATTGTTCCCATTCCTGCGTGAAAGAACTGTAGGAACATACCGTATATATGAATAGAACTAAAGTAAAAAGGCGCATAAGGGCTTTCCATACTTAATGAACGG
>JALHLL010000020.1 GCA_022844575.1 bacterium | reverse complement strand
AACTATACCATATTTGTTGTCGGAGAAACAGACAATCAGATATATACTAATACTCTACAAACTGTGTATGGCGGGGGTGCTCATGATGGCTTCGTTACAAGAATTGATGTAGGCAATCCGGTACCGAGTTGGACAACACTTGTCGGGGATACCGGCGATGATGTTTTGAATGATATCGGCTTTGGTGGGCTTGTTGGGCAATTTTCTGTAGTAGGTTCGACGAATAGTGCTTCACTAACAGACCCGGCATGGGTTACCTTACTCCATAACAGTAACCATAAAAACCAATATGTTCCACTAACATTAACCAATCAATGCGGTAATCCTATTATCACCAATCCTCCACGCGAGACTTATGATGTTTTAGCAATTCCATTCTTTACAAGTGGCGTGCTTCCTATAGGCGGCGGTATGTATGGGCATATATGGGATGAATTCGGAAATGATATTAAATATGGAAACGGTGGTTTCTATATAAGCGGTACTTCATTCGAAACCATTTGGTATAACTATCCAAGTGATAACAACTATTGGGGGACATGCAACAACCCATTCATGACAGCGTATCAAGAGAAGATTTTGGGACTTTGTGACTATAATATTCCGAAAGTGGGTGTAGATTTTAGCGGTAACAATTCATCTGATGCTTTCTTGATGAAATTGGATATGAAGACGGCAAAATCTTACTGGATAACACCATACATTGGAGTTCGCCTTAATGATGGCGATAGGACAAATGATGCAGCTGATGAAGGATTGGGCGTAGCTGTTTTCACTTACGGTGTAGAAGTACCAAGAGTAGCATTGGTTGGAAAAACTTTTAGCCCCGGACTTATTTTGCAAAATACTAACCCATTTATGACATTTAATTCTGTAGCAAACACTCCAGATGGTTACATTGCTTCATTCTCTGACGAGAGCAAGTTTCCGACCTATTTTGGAGGAGAAACGGGTGTTGAAACAGTAGAAGACATCGCTAAGGATAATGAGGGTAACTACTATATCATCGGTGCGACAACCTCCAGAACACTCAATAATAATATTGATGAGGGCCCTGGTTGTCCAATGTACGATCCCAATGTATCAACGGGTTTTCCAACTTACATGCCAACAAAAACAACAATAGGTCCATTTGTAAGACCTGCGTTTCCATATCCATTGAGACAAACAGCCAGGATGTTCGTTGAAGGGGACGAGTTAGGATTTATAATTAAGTTTGACGCAAATGGGAACCGTATCTTCTCAGCTTTTATCGGTAATAACCCGACAACATGTGAAAGGGATCCTATAGTTGTACATCCGAAATGCGTTACAGTCGACAAAGATAACAATGTAATTATTGGTGGGTTTGTGACTGAAGGGAGTAACTTAACTGAAAATCACACCTATGCAACTGATGTTTTTCCGGGCGGAACAATCCCCTCATATCAACCGAACGTTAGTGGAGCTACTGATGGCTTTTTACTTAAACTCAACTCACAAGGTGAACGTTTAGCAGCGACCTATTATGGAGGTCCTCCGAGTGGCTTCATACCCCCTATACCAAGACCTAACGGTGATGATGTGATAAACGATGTTACAACTGATAGTCAAGGCAATATTATCGCCTGCGGCACTACGAATTCGATGTCAGGTATTGCATCTTCACCCAACGGTGCCTTTAGAGAACTTAACAGACAAAATTGTTTAATGTGCTTATTGCATGCGGGTAGAACTGATGGTTTTGTTGTTAAATTTGATCAGACCTTAACCAACCGTGCATGGGGTACATATATGGGCGGCACTCATGATGACGGTTTAAACGGCATTACAATGGATGGTTATGGTAATATAGCTGTTACAGGATTTACGAACAGTGAAAACTCGCCAGTCAAATATCCCTTTGTAAACCCAGGTATTGGCGTAACAAATGAACCAACTCCGGGAGTATCAACTTCCGATGTTGCCATTAGTCGTTTTGATCCGAATGGTAATGTCTTATGGTCAAAAGTATTTGGCGCACCTGTCGGAATTACCACAGACGATATAGGTATGGCAATCACATACAACGCACTAAATGATTCGTATATTGTTACGGGTACAACTAATAGTGACGGGTTTATTGATACTCACATGAATCCCCGTCCATGCCCTACACCAACAAATACTGATGCAATTTTGGTACGTTTCGATCACACAAACGGACAAAGACTACAGACTCGGTGGTTTGGTGACTGCGGTAATGAGGATGGTGATGCCATTGTTTCAATAGGGGATGAAGTGTTTATTACAGGCGGTTCAACCTCTCTCACTCTTCCTGGCACTTTAAAAGGCGCGGGATTTCTAGGAGATAATTCGGCTTATATTGCTCGCTTCTCTAATTATTGTATTCCTAAAGATCATACATTTATGGGTGGAATTAATCCCGATGCCGGCACTGGAATCTGCGAAGGTTGGTATTTAGGATACGAAAATACTCCTATACAAATTTGCGGAAATACTCGAAGTGGAGGTTTCACACCTGCCATGGATCCTTTTGCGTTCCAACCAAATAACAACGGTGCATTTGCACCTCAACCTGCTCAAGATGGTTTTTCTGCAAATTTCAGCTTTAATACCGTTGGCGGTTCTCGCAAAGAAACAACACGCGAAACAAAACAACCTGTTATTATTCCTATGCAAGGAAAAGTAACGTTACAAATGTATCCTAATCCATCCATAAATGAAATTAATGTTACTATAAATGGTTTGGAAGGAATCGGCGTAGCGGAACTTACGGATTTAACAGGTAAGCTCATAGCTAAAAAATCGGCAAATGCAAAAGAGCAGTGCCGCTTTGATACGCGGTCATTATCGGCGGGTACATATATAGTATCTGTCAAATCAAATGGTCAAGCAGTGGCGCACTCATTATTTATTAAAGAGTAGTTTTTTCATTAACATCTTGAAACAACAATCGCCCGAAAGGGCGATTGTTGTTTTACAAAGACTGTCTTGTTTATTTATTCACCTTGTGCTTTGGAATATAATGCAACTCCATTTTCCTCATGGAGTTTTTCGATATGCATCCAAGGCAAATCAGTCGGAAAGGCATTCAAAAACTCAAGGATATCATCATTTGTTAATGTTTCATTAGAAGTATAGCGGCATCGCTGACAATCAACAATAACGATATCAGGTATTTCGCCCGGATATATTTTCGTACCACGATTCGAAACCATACTCAAAGTCAATTTACCTAATGTACGGGGCAACAAGGAAATATCCGTTGTTTTAACGAATATATCTACACCACGAATATTCCAAGGGCTTTGTTCAACACGTAACTGTTCACGAGCTATACGTACTCGGGAGTTTGTTTGTACGGCATCCGACAAAACCGAAGGTAGTTTACCTATGTTTTCACAAATAGCATTCGTGTATTCTTCGGTACTCGAACTTCCACCAATATCACGTGTTTTTACACCGGCTTCCAATGTCATCGTCAAAGCATTTTCAATTAAATCGGCATAAGCGGTTGCCCCCATATAACGTAACATCTGAATACTTGACAGCAATAATGCCGTCGGGTTAGCAAGATTTTTACCTGCAATATCGGGCGCTGAACCATGTACGGCTTCAAAAACTGCGGCATCCGAACCGATATTACCACCGGGTGCAACACCAAGCCCGCCTATTAAACCCGCGCACAAATCGCTGACAATATCACCAAATAAATTCGGTAAAACAAGTACATCAAATTGTTCGGGTTTGATAACAAGCTGCATACAAAGATTATCAATCAAGATGTCATTATTATCAATAGTCGGATAGTTGGCGGCTACATCATTAAAAGAACGAAGGAATAATCCGTCCGTCATTTTCTGGATATTCGCCTTATGTACGCAAGTAATTTTTTTTCGACCCTCTATGCCCGCCATTTCAAAAGCATAACGCGCAGCAGCTCGAGAACCGATACTTGTAATTAGTCGCAAGCATTGGGCTACTTCGGGTGTTTGCTGATGTTCAATACCACCATAAGTATCTTCGACATTTTCACGCACAATAATCAAATCAACATTGTCATATCGCGTTTTAATACCCGGAAATGTTTTACAGGGACGAACATTAGCAAAAAGTTCCAATGTCTTACGAATAGTCACATTAATACTTTTATGCCCACCACCTATCGGTGTAGTTGTCGGCGATTTTAAAGCAATACCATTGCGAGTAATGGATTCCAAAGTTTCTTTTGGCAAACCGTTTCCGTATTTTTCTATGCAGTATAATCCCGCATCCGCTTCTTCCCATGCGACAGGAGCATTAGCTGCTTCAAATATTCTTTTTACGGCTTCCGCAATTTCAGGCCCGATTCCGTCGCCCTTAATCAGTGTTACTGTTTGTTTCAACATAGTATCTTAAAAATTGTGTAATGTTCAAATATTGAATGCAAAATTATGTAATCTACTCTTTAAGGTAATTTTCATTTTAAGGATATGGCTTATTATACTACAAAAGGGCAACAAAGTTGCCCTTTTGTAGATTGAACTACCACGTTGTTTACCTTAATGAATTACGATAAACGGTGTAATTTCCTTTAAGGTCGGCGTATGAATAATAATTCGATAAGTTCCTGATGATAATCCCTTTACAGAGAACGGTACAGTATAGTCACCTCTTTCCATTTCATCTTCTAGAATGGTAGCAAGCGTCTCACCGGTTAAGGAAACCACTGTTAAAGAATGATGCCCCGATTCCGCAATAGTGAAATTGATACTTACCATATCATCGGAAGGATTAGGAGAAACAATCGGCTCCGTTGTAATGGCATAAGGATCGAATAGTCGTTTTCCACCAATATCACGAATACCTAACATTGTTAATGATCCTTGTTCAGCAGTAAGTTTTACGGAAGCACCTCCGGCATCCAGAGGTTTTAACCAAATAGACGAAATCTCTTCATTACCAAATAATACTCTGCACGGGATATAAGCAAGAACATCGTCATTCGTCGGCGATTCAGCCGGCAGGGTTATCTTAGCACTTCGAACATATCCGTTTATAGTTGACGTACTATTAGTATCTGCAAAATCGAGTACGGTAGAATTCATATACAAACGTACATTAAATTCTTTCGCCCCCGAAAGTGCGATTTGAGTAGCATTTTTTATTTTAATTGGTAACTGTACTATTTCACCCGGATATCCGAAAATATCACCCACAACCAAAACAGCCGATGAGAGTGAACCGATGCCCGTAAGTGTATTAGTTGCAGTAAGTCCGCTTTTGGTTTTAGCCGTTATTGTTGCTTGTCTGTTTCCCGTCTGTGTAGGAGTAAAACGCACCTGTACTGTTTTACTTCCATTAGCTTGTACCGTTGGCGGGTAGCTGAGAACAGAGAAATCACCTATGTCACCTGCCGTTATTGCAACGGATATTATATCCTCACTTGGGGATGTTGTGGAAATATTAATATTCTGGTTTAAACTTTCAGTCAGAAGCACAGAGGGAAAATTGTAGCCATCAATCATAAGTTCACCGATAAAGTCGGACACCACTGTTCCTTTTACAATGCAATCAGCAGAAGCCAAATCGCCAATTACACGCAAATTGCCCGTTTTAAGTCCATCAGGCGTACCGGTTAAAGGTGCGAATCTTATCGGAATTGGCATAGTTTCATTCGGCTGTATCGTTTTTGGTGCAAATGGCATTACTGTAAATACATTATTCTGATTACTTACAAAGTTTGCACTCTTTACTTCTACAGGTATATCGCCATTATTTGTGACGATAACATCCTCCGTAAGCGTTTCGGAGATTTTTAATGCTTGTGAGAATACTAATGGTGCGGCTGAAAGCGATGGCACGGGGTCATTCGTACTCGTACCTTCCATATCAATTGTTGCCGAAATAAGACAAGGAATTTTCGCATTAATTTCAATCTGGTCTCCTTGTTCGCCAAGTGTGCCTGCAGTATATTCAACAATCACTTCCAGTTCATCATTCGGCTTTAAAACTACCGGTAATTGAGGATTTGTCGAGAGAATTGCAAATGGGGGCGCAATACCGGATATGTCCAATGGATTTATCGTTATGTCTTTTGAACCGGTATTTTTAAAATAACCTGAAAGTGTTTTTTTCTGAGTTTGTTTTACGAAACCGAAATTAAGTGGCGAATTGACCGCTATTAATTTTGTAGAAACTTTATTGCCTATAATTTTTATTGTTTTTTTCGTAGCACACGGGTCAATCGTAACTTCGAGAAATCCGAATACATAACCGTCATTTAATGAAGCATCGGGTGTTAAACGAACAGTAAACTCATTATCTCCGATATTTATCGGTGTTCCAATTTGAATATCGGTCGATGAAACTCCGGCAATGGTACTAACGGCAATAAATGAACCTGCCTCAGAACCCACATAGCTTATGGGCAATTTTGCTTCAGCATAAGGCAGATTACACATATCAATATCGCCGACATTTATACTATCGGGTATTGTAAGAATTATGCCCCGTTTTTCACCTTTTAAACTAATTGTTTTTTGCTGTGTACACGGTTCATAGTTTAATGTTAATACGGCATTATGTACACCCTGATTTTGGGGCGCATAACGCATTTTTATCTTCAATTTTGTACCAACCGGAATATTATTTAACGGAATATCCGAACTGATAAAAGTAAAGTCGCTTGTAGAAATAATCGGAGTTGTTATTGCTAAGGGTCCCGTACCTTTATTTTCCAGTTCAAATTCAAGTTCGGTTTTCTCTTCACATCCATATAGAATTCCGAAATCAAAATCTTGAGCCGCAGATAATACAGGTGGGCCACCTACCGTAATCTGTACATCATCGGTAGAAGTACACCCCTTGTTATCGGTTACTGTTAAGGTATATTTCGTAATACTTGGAGTGGATCCCGAAAACGTAGGTGCTAAACTTGTCGGATCGTCCAATCCCGTTGTAGGTTGCCATGAATAAGTCAGAGGCGGTAAGCCTGTTGCAATTGCTTCGATTTTTTTTGTGCCTGATAAACAAAGTACGATGTCCTCACCGGCATTTACTTTTATTTCTGGATTGACAGTAACTAAAACCGTATCTCTTGCAATACAATCGAATATATCCGATAAAGTGATTATATACTGAACTGTTGAGTTTGGTTTGGTTTTTAGAACCGCACTTTTTTCATTCGGAAGAAGTACATTGTTTTCACGCCACTCATATTTGTAATCCGGTGAGCCTCCAAACGGAGCAGCGCTTATTGTTACTTCATTTCCAAAGCAAATCGTCTGATCGGCTCCGGCTGTAACTTTCAAACTCTGATTTACATTAATAATAGCGCTATCAACCGAACTACATCCTTTTGAATCCGTTACCGTTAATTTATATACCGTCGATACTTGAGGTGTCGCGATTGGCGATGCGACAATAGCCGAGCTTAGCCCTATTGCCGGTGTCCATCTATATGTAAAACTTGAAGGCACACCTGTACCGCCCATAACTTCCGATTTTAGTTCTACAGAACTTCCGTAACAAATGAATTTACTATCAGGTGTCACATTAACTGTAACCGCAGGGTGTACAGTTACTAATAATCTTCCATCGGAAGTACAGTTTGCAGGACTTTTTACTTTAATATTAAGTATTCCCTGCCCAGCAGTTGTCCATTCTACCTCAACTTCCTGTCCCTGATTCGATCCGAGAATAGTACCGCCCTGAATACTCCACTCATATGTATGACCCGAAGTGTAAGTACGTGGCAAACGGTATTTAGCTTTGCTGTGCACACACTGATCGGGTAATATCGAATCAATCGGGACAAGTGGTTTCGGATAAACGAAAATTGTGACCGTGTCTACAACGGGGCAATTACCACCATCCCTTACAGTAACCGTATATTTGGTTGTGACAAGTGGATTCACTTCTGTTTTGGAAGCCGATGTATTTGTAACGTTCGTGCTCGGTTGCCATATATACGTAGCCCCCGCTATAGGGTCTTTTCCGATTTCAGCAAATTCACCCAAGCAAATATTTTTACTAGAACCCGCCATCGCAGCATAAGCAGAATCTGTACAAATAAAAGCAATAAAGTTATCAGTACTTCCATTTGGGTCGCTATCATATACACTGGGAGTCACGAGCATACTCGGATGAGCAAAACCGTTAATCCAAAATCTTTCACCGGTATTGGTTGCTTCAATATTATAGATATCATTCGTTGTGTTGTAAGAACCGTATTGCAATACGCTCAAAGTATTATTCAACTTCGCAACAACTCCCGTTTCTCTGCTGGGGGCATGTGGTTTCAGAATGGCAGTAAATGTGGTAGGATCGGCAGTACCACCACAAAATAGTACATCACCTGTATTTTTAGCTACTGCTATATCAAAACCCTTTGTACTCTGACCGCCAAGAAAAGTTCCTGACACTACCGATAAAGCCGGCGAAAACTTCAGAATAAAGGCATTTGTAGAACTTCCTGTAAAAGTATTATCATAGCCCCCTGCAGGCATCGAAAATCCTGAGCTTGATGTTGTTCCCGTTATAAAAATATTACCCAGATTATCGTAATCCAATCCCTGTACGGCTTCATGTGCGCTACCGCCGTAATATGTTGACGCAATGATAGAAGAGCCGTTCGATGGAAGTATTGCAAGATATATATCCTCGCCACCGCCATGCGCATTACCCGTGGACGGAATATTGGCTGAGGTCGTCCCACTTCCGGCAAAAACAATATTGCCATTAGGCAAACACATAACACTAACCATATGCGGGAAATTACCTACCAAACCACCCGAAAAGTTTCCTTCCGAGGAAAAGCCGCCTATATATGTACTCCATAATCTACTCGTGCCTGCATTATTCATTTTAAGCACAAAGTAGTCGGTAACACCTCCTTGATAAGTTGTTGTACCGACAGATGCACCTAAAGGGGTCATACCCGAATTTTGTGGCGTTATTCCTGCTATAACAACATTACCGTTCGGAATAGGAATCCCACTTGCATCTCTTTCAATGTCAAGCCCGAATGGATGCCCTACTCCGGAAGGGCCCCCTATGAAAGTGGAAGAATTGAGTCCGCCTCCGGCTGAAAGTTGGAGAAAGAAACCATCACCAATAACGGAAGCACCTGAAACGGAATTAGTATTATCATATGCACCGCCTGTTATAGGAAAACTTGTACCGCCCATTCCGACACAATAAATAATATTATCCGCAACAAGTAATTTCCAACCGTACTCGCTAATGGGGGAAGAACTCAATGACCCTATATAGGTTGACCATAACAATGTCCTACCATCCCTACTTAATCTCGAAACAAATACATCACTCGGTGTATTAAGTGTAGAAGAACCCATCGTTACCGGAAAATTGAATGATTCTGTAGTACCTGTTACTACCGCTGTTTCATCCAATATTTTCATATCGCATGGTGTTTCTTTACCATTGCCACCCAGAAATGTCTGATATACATAAGGGTCAATAATAAGCGAGGCATCGGGATTTTGCTTTTGAACTTGAATACCAACTTTTTTGTCATTAACCCGAATAAACCGACAATCAATCTCATTCCTTTTGCCCGATTTATCCTGAAAAGCAGTTAAACCGTCATGAACAACCGTACCCATCTGTGTACCAAGTCGCAATGTGTTTTTGTCAATCTCTACAGATTGGGCTCCCTTAAAAGCAAGTTTTATACTTTCCGGTTCTGCGGTAGCAGCCACATTAAAATCATATCTCAGATTATGCCTTTGGAAATAAAGTCGTATATCAATGCCTTGCCATACATTTTTTAGTATTACTTCACTGTATAGTTTTACATTCTCAGCCCACTTTTTCGGGTCATTACCTATGTAATAGTTATGGTAGGCACTATTTGGCTGAAGGGGTACGGTTTGCTCAATAATAGCGGCACCATCCCATTTCATCTCAATGGAATGTCTTCTGGATTTACCTAAAGAAAAAAGTCCGAGAAGTTTTCTCATACTATCAGGCTTTTGTTCAGCGGCAGAAGGTAATTGTTCAATACGTTGGAAATAATCGAAAACAACCCCTGTTTTGGTTATCCAAGCATTGTAGCCGGAACACTTAGCAAGATACAGTACACTCTTATCCCATTGGCCTTTATTTTCGATAAATGAATCGCCGTTTGATCCACTGTTCGCATACGAATACTGCGGAGTTGAACAATGTATCAGACCGAATGAGAAAAGCAAGAAAAAGAAAGAACGGGAGTACCAAATCGACATACCACCCTCATTGAAATGGTGACTATAAATACATTGACAGATTTTTTTGCAAAATACGGTAATTCCTCAAATTGCAAACAATCGTAACCTAATAAATTGTTCATCTTATCATTGCTGTGATTTCATTTGAAGGTTATTACGCCCGTACCTCTCTCTCAAACCTTTTCTTTAGATGTAATTTTTGTTGGACAAGCGGATTCCATACTGAAAAAGAATCTGAGTAATGAACGTTCTGTTTCCGCATTGTTTGTGTGTTTTTGTACAAACTCCTATACAATTTTTCTCCTACGTTCTTTCCTTCTACTCACTACAAGTTTTTTAAGAAGCTGTGAACATTGTTTATGGAAAGTCGTAATGTACAAGTATTTTGATTCTGTTCGTATCATTGAGCGGATACCAAATTCTATATACGATTCGTTGTCATTATCAAGATATGCGCTTAGCAAAAGAATCTCCGTTGAACGGTGAACACATCGACACGTACATGAATATCGGTTTCCAACGCTCGATTAAACCGTTGTAAAGCAATTTTCGGATATAAGCATTAGCGATTTATTAGGCAGAACGGTTCTTTCATCACATACAATGGAAATCAAACAAGGCAATACGATTTCTTATGATGTTTCGACTTTATCGGCAGGGCAATATATGGTACATGCAGATAATAGAAGCGTACTGTTTTCTGTAGTCAAATAGTAGAATTAAGAGGTGGTATAAAATCA
Source organism: bacterium (assembly GCA_022844575.1). Lineage (GTDB taxonomy): Bacteria > Bacteroidota > Ignavibacteria > Kapaibacteriales > UBA961 > UBA2353. Next base: position 14,837 of record JALHLL010000020.1, on the reverse strand, counting down.
TATACCACCTCTTTAATTTGCTCGTTTATTATTTCATTATTACTATTTTGTCAGTACTAATGTTGTTACCCACATTAAGTACAATATTATACTCACCTACGGGCATTGTACTTACATCAATTTCCGCTTCTTGATTTTCCAACTTTTGATTTAGCACCAATTGCCCATATACATTATAGATATTTACTACCGCAATCTCATTGAAATTATTTAGTTTAACCGTAAACTTATTACTGACCGGGTTAGGGTGTATGTTCAGCACATTATCACGTGCAGTATTCTCTTCACCAAGCGATGATATTTCAAAGGGATGTTTCCACAATGAAAATTCTATAGTTCCAACGAACAAATTATCCTGCACGGGCAGAATACAAGTCGCAGGATATTCGAAATAGTACATTTCACATGTACTTCCTTTATCTTTACTCACAAATATTCCTTTATTTGTTGCAGCATATAAAATCCCATTGCTATATGCAATTGTTCGAGGATTCACCAATTCATACTCTTTTCCTATATCCTCCCAACTACCCCCATCATTCGTCGAACGTAATAGCAGGTTTGAGGCAATTGCGAACATGACATCATTGGCAACTACCAATGCACTATAATTCGTTACCTTTTTTATACTAAAATCTTCCCAGTTCTCACCTCCATCTTTGGTACGAATTAATTTCTGGGGTTGCGATGTTGTAACAGCGTATATATATTTATTATCAGATGCAAGTATGTATAAATTCATTGTAAGAGCAATTTTTTTCCACACATTACTATTATCTTCGCTCACGTACAATGTATCTCTATCCTTTGTTGTGATAAATAATTTTTCATTCTGAATTGTAGCGCTACGAATAATATTACTTTCCGAAAAATCATCACTTTTAAAAGGACCAAATTCCTCCCAAGAAATTCCTTTATCCTTACTCCTTTTCATTGAACGTGTGTCCATTGCAAAAGTATACACCTTATTTTTCAAGAAGTTGTTTCCATACTCACGCTCATCTCCTTTCTTCACATAATTCCAGTTCCTACCATTATCAGTACTTCTCGATATCCCTAGATCGGATCCGGCAAGTAAAACTTCTTCGGTTTCTATCAGACTATAAATGCTTACATAATTTAGTCCTTTGTTTTTTTCTTCCCATGTAAATCCATTATCCTCGGATTTTGAAAAACCGGCATAACTGCCTGCAAATAATGTGGAGTTATGTTGTAGAAAAGTATTGGGAACCTCATCAATAGGAACATAGTACCACTTTTCTCCACCATTATAACTGCGTAACGCATCATTGTGGGTTAATACATACACCGTATCTCCTACAGCATATATTGAGCGTACCCATGTATTATGTTCCCAGGAAGGTGGTGTATATACATCAATAAGGTTAATCCATGTTAATCCATCGTCTGTACTTTTGTATAAAGCACCAACAGTACCTACATACACATTTCCATTGGAGCATGCAATTGACTGCGTAAGAAATCCATTTTGATTACTTTTGATGACTGAATCATCAATTATATGCCAAGATATTCCATTATCAGTACTCTGATGTAATTCTGAATTAACTATATACAAAGTATTGTCATTGAAAATAATTTTGCCACCACTGTTTGGTGCATATTCATATATTTTGCTCCAGGTATTGCCATTATCCCTACTCCGAAACACATAGCCATAAGATGTAGTACATAATAGTACTTCGTTTTTTATTACAATTGATTCAATTTTAAAATTTTCCAATCCAAGGAATTCCCAGCTATTACCATCATCATCGGTACGAAAAACCCCTAGATCCGTTCCGACGAATATCTCTTTGTCATTAGAACAAATCGCATATATTTCCCATACATAACGTTCGCCATTCTCTAAATCTTGCAATCGTTCCCATGTATCACCATTATTGTAACTCCTAAACATAGTAGCATTGTACGTACTTACTGCTAAGAGCATATTTCCTTTTGCTCCAATAATCCCTATATTGGCACCATTTACCCCTTCACATTGCTCCCAATCTTGAGAACATGTAGGGTAGTATATGAACAAAGGAAATAAAATAAAGACAAGCAACAGGCGCATAGCATTCTCCCAATTTATGTAAGCGATTAAAGTTAAAAAGTTTATACGGTACTTACCTCAACATTTGCGAACACATTGAGGCACAATATTATTAAGCAATTTAAGAGTTTTTTGAGATTACCTATACACAAAAGGTTTAATCGATTTGAGTAATAGCAATTCAGCTCATAAATTCCTGTGTCAATTCTTTTTGATGTCGCAAAGAATAGACATGGAATTTATCGGGCGAACAATGTTCGCTTTGTTGTAAACGGATACGGACAAAGTGCTTTACCATTAAGCGTGATAAACGAGAAACCGTACCCTCAAGTAAATATTCGGCAACGGTAGGATGAACAACAATTTGCACCCCGAATTCGCGTGTAGATGCGCGGAAATTACGTAACCAACGTTCTATATTAGCAAGAATTAAGGAAGGCGATTGTACACGACCCACACCATTACAGGTGGGGCATGCATCGCTTAAACGTTCGGTAATATTTTGTCTGATGCGTTGGCGTGTTAATTGCATCAAACCTAATTGCGTAATTGGAAAACAAACGGTTTTTGCTCTATCTTTCGAGAGTTCCTTACGCATTTCATTCCACACCCTTTTTCTATTATCCTCTTGTTGCATATCAATAAAATCTACAACAATTATCCCGCCCACATCACGTAAGCGTAATTGTTGAGCTATCACACGAACAGCATCCAAATTTGTTCTTGTCGCTATTTTTTCCTGCTCTTGCTCGCTTGTGGAGCGACCGCTATTTACATCTATAACAAATAATGCTTCCGTTTGGTCTAATACAATGGAACCGCCGCCGGAGGTATGCACTTTGCGGGCATACGTACTTGCTATGGTTTTTTCGATATTAAAATATTCGAAAATTGCCTTCTTGCCTTCATAAAAGAATACTTTATCGCTTAATTCAGGCGATGTCCATTTCAGATATGAAACAATTTCATTATATAATTTTTTGGAATCAACAACAACACGTAAAACATCACTTGTAAATAAGTCGCGAATTACGCTGCCCGTAATATTTTTATCACGATAAAGCAATGCAGGGGGCTTTGAGGCATTTCTTACATTCTGCTCGATTTCATTCCATTGCTCCAATAAATTATCCCAATCCCTGCGCAAGTCCTCTTCGCTCTTGCCATCGGAAGCGGTACGAATAATACACCCTGCTCCGGGCGGAAGTATTGATTTTGCAAGCGAACGTAAGCGTTTTCTTTCCTTAACGGATGCAATTTTACGAGAAACACCTATCAAGTTATCGAACGGTAAAAGAACTACATATCTGCCCGGTAAAGCGACTTTGGTAGAAACACGAACGCCTTTTGTGGAATATGCCTCACGCACAACCTGAACGATAACCGTTTGTTGTGATTGCAGATTGATAGAGATAAGACCCGAACGTTTGGTTGCGAACGTGGGTAGAGCTTTACCATTCGTATCGCTCGGCGGCTTCTTTATACGTAATGCTATCGCTGCTGCTTCGCTTAGGGGTTGGTTATTAGTCGGAGGTGCTGTCGTATCCTCTTCATCGTCTTCATCGGTAACGAATGATTCTTCAAGGGTGGAGTCAACATCGGAAAAATGGAGGAAAGCATCCTGCTTCAGCCCTATATCAATAAAGGCAGCATTCATCCCCTGGGCAATCTTTTGGACTCTGCCCATAAACACACTACCGACCATTCTTTCCTGATCGGGAGTTTCTATGAAAAGTTCGGCTAATTCGCCGTTCTCCGTTATCGCAATACGTGCCTCATTGAGGGACGCACTGATAAAAATTTCTTTTTTCATGCGGTCTGTTAAACAAGCCGTTGAAAATATAAAAAAAACGGTCAAGCTGACCGTATCGCACTTTAAGCAAACTAACCGTTGCTTCCTTCCGGACCTGGCGGGGTTGGGTTTGTCAAAGCCGCACGGAACTTGACCGAACACAAATTTACGTAAAAACTGTGAAATAAGGAAGAATTCATCTATAATTCTACATTATTACTCGCATACGCCCTTCTATTTTTCACTATCTCGGCTGCCATGTCTATGGCTTCTGCCATGGAACGCGAATCGGCCATATTCTTTCCGGCAATGCCATAAGCCGTTCCATGATCGGGAGATGTACGCACTAAAGGCAACCCTGCAGTTACATTCACTCCCCCACCCTGTGCTAACATTTTCAGGGGGATAAGCCCCTGATCGTGATACATGGCAATAATACCGTCATATCGTTTGTATTCACCATGTGCAAAAAAACCATCGGCAGGAAAACAACCTACCACCTCTATCCCTTGCTTACGAATATTCTCAATCGCCGGCACAATACTCTCAATTTCTTCGTTTCCGATTGAACCGCTTTCGCCGGCATGTGGATTCAAACCTAATACTGCAATTTTGGGGTCACTTATGCCATAATCCTTTTTCAAGCTTTGCGCAAAAAGTGTTATAGTATATTCAATTCTTTCTTTGTTTATCAAATTCGAAACGGCATGTAAAGGGACATGTATTGATGCAAGTGCAACACGAACCTTCTTAGTACAAAGAATCATCAGATACGATGATGATTGCGCTGCATGAGCAAAAAATTCCGTTTGTCCGGAGAAATTCCAACCAACTTGTTGCAAAACCTTTTTCGCTATAGGTAAGGTAACTATCGCATCAATTTCATTTTTTAAGGCCTCGTTTGCAGCTTTTTCCAGCGAGAGTATTGCGGACATTGCTACTTCCTTATTCGGGTTTGCAAATTGTGCCTCAACAAACTCGCCACAGGAAATTATCTTTACTTTATCGGGTAATGACCAATTACCGGAACCGAAAAGGGAATTGTAATAATGCGCAACACTTTGGGGATTGGCATAGAGATATACCTGATATTTTGCCGCACAATTCGATTTCAGAGCTCCATAAAGTACTTCAAGACCGATACCGGACATATCTCCTACCGTTATACCCAAACGTATAATCTTATCGGACATATCTTTTCTGAATTATCGTGCGAAGTTCTTTTGCCAAAGCACCCGAATCTTTAATATTATGACGTACATAAAATCTGTCAATAGCGGCGGCGGCTTCTTTCCATGAATATGTTTTGTCGATTTCTTTTACAAAAATTTCAAACAGTTCATTATCCTTATGAAACATTTTCTTTATGAACGATTCCTTTTTTCCGGCATCAATTTTCGAAGAAAGTGAGGGTATATAACCACGCGAAGGATGTTGCTCCGTTAATGAATAAACCTCCGCATTGTGAGGCGTACTCTCGTCAGTTTCCGATTTTTCATCAGTAATTATCTCGGCAATAATTTGTTCCGTACTTTCTAGGAAAGGAGTTTCATCTACAATGTTCTCCACTTGTTCAGCTATTTCGGGAATTACTATTTCATATTCGTCAATAATCGCTTCACTCTGTGGTTCAATCTCTTCACTCGTTTCACTTTCCTCTTTAATGCCTTCGATATCTTCAGGTATATCATTTTCTTCATTATCTCCATCTTTCGTCGTCTCTACCTCTTCAGTAGCTTGCGCCGTATCCTCTATACCTACACTTACAGTTTCATCCGAAATTTCTTCATTCCGTACATCTTGTTCAGTTGTTTCCTCAGATGGTAATGGTAACTCCGTCTCCTCAACTAAGTCTTCTATTTCCTTATCCGAATTATCTTTTATGACGTCTTCATTTACATCATTCTCTTCAATGCTCGCAGCACTTTCAGCTGCGCCGACAAATTCGGCCATATATAATTCTGCCGATACTTCATTATCGACACTGACATAATCTTCATCAACGGAAAAAGTATGTACCATTCCTAAAAAGGACAAATCCGTCTCTTGCAGTTCCGGAAATCGTTCTTTGGTTTCAAGTGTATCGGGTGCGATTTCGATATGCTGAATTATAGTGTCCTTTTGTTCTACATTATCTTTTTCCGCAATTACTTCATCGTAATCCTGTTTAACCAATTCTTCCTGTTGAGACCCTGATAATACACTTGTGTCATTCCCCTCCAATTCACTTACAATCTTCGTAACAACCTCAAGAAAATCATTTCTTGTCAATCTGTCAATATGTTCATCATAGTACATACGCTCCAATTCTTTCGCTATCAAATCAACACCCTTATCATCCAAAAAAATGATTAGTGCTTCGATTGGAACAGCTGAGTTCTCCAGTGATTTGCCGGCTTGAGAAAAAAATTCATAAACGGGCTCTAAAAGGTCGGTAAATTGATGCGGACTCAGCTCCAGAATCGTAGCATTATCAATATCGGCTATCAAAGTATCGAATTCCACAACCGAAAGTAACTCATGGGAAGGATGTACAGTATAATTTACCTGCGCCCATTGGCGGAACCCTTCAGCTAAATAAGAGTATTCCGAAAAGTAATTAAGCCGTAGCCAAATCTCATTAATTGGCTTTGTCGGTTCGCCACGAAAGATAAACCATGTAAGGGTTGTACGCGGACGACATAAAAAGTTGAGGCGTACTTTTACGGCTACATCTATGGTTGATAATAATTCATCGTATGAAAAACGTATTGTTTCGCGAAGCAACTTATCCGTTTCCTTTAATAAAGGATTTACGGAAGGCGCATTAAAGTCGAAACGAACATCACCCGAACGCTCAAGGTTCAGTTCATAAATCCACCAGTCCGCGTGAGCTACAAAAAAGGTAATATAGAAAGGATGAAGCCCCTCGGTAGCGCAAATGCTTTGTAAACTTGTAAAACGCTCGCCACGTACCACAATAGCATCGGTGCATATCTTCTTTTCACGCTCTATTTCTAATTCAAACATGATACTCACTATCGCTGAAAGTGTGGATGATTCATTACCTTTTTACCCATACAAAAATACAGAAAGTGCAATGAGTCACCTTCACTTTTACATTTGCCGGCTCTCGTTCCGTGAATCGGTATTTTACAGCTTATAGGGAAGATTCTGTATAATTTCCTTCATTGGGCTTCTGAAGAATGAAAGTCGCATTACCTAAGCATAGCTTTATTACTCACCCATGATCTCAACAAAGGCTTGAAAATACGTTTTGTGGGCTTGTTGTGCATTTCGTACGACTTGCCCCACTTTATACATCCCTTTCCGCAACCAATACTAAACTCACGTAGCGTTTCAGATGTGAGCAGCACCGATTTTTAATCTCCTACACTTATTGGGAAGGTGAAGATGAGCAATACACGAAAACCGCGCTCTTCTGAACGAAGTGAAGAATCTTTCGCGGATAGATTCTTCATTTCACGTAGAATGACAGGACTTTATATCCCCTTTTTTCATTCCCAAGTACGAGAATTTCCGATTTTATTAAATAGCCCACGTGAAGAAAGCTCACACAAAAAAGGATTGTTCTTTACATGTTTGTTGAATTCTCTTTGGTTTTTGAGTATGAGTATATTTTACTGATATAAAGAGAATTTTTGTACATAACTCTTTCCGTTTATTTTTGCCTCGAAATAATAGATACCGTTCGGATAGTTATTAACAGTCAGAGAAAACTCATGTGCCTCGGCAGGCAGAAGACCTGTTGCTATTTTTTTGCCGAAGATAGAATATACAGCGTAATTTTCCTGAACTTGTAAGTGTTCTTTTATTTTTACGGTTAATTGTTTGTTTGTATAACATAGTTCCAGAGCACTTGTTTCAGTTGTATGTTGGGTATTATTGTTTTGCACGGTGGTGGTGTTTATGTTTCGTAAATCCCAAACCATCAATTTACCTCTACTTCCTATCCCCATCACATAGTTTCCATTATCGGAAAATTGCACCACATAAGAACCGTCTCTCGACCCTACTAAATCTGCAAGATATTCACCATTTACAGCACTGTATAATTTGGGATTAACACCATATCCGGCTGAATATATAAACTTCCCTTTCGCGTCATAACTTACTCCCCTCGCTGTAGTATCATGAACTGAAAACAGCATATTTCCACTTTCCGCATCTATTACTTTTATCAAATGATTTTTTTCATCCAAAACAAGAAATTCATTATCCGTCGGATGGTATTGTGCGGAAGTGGAATTCCCTATGTTATCTATCGTCTTAAGTTTTTCACCCGTATATATATCCCATATATCGAACCGAAAGGAAACAACAGTTACCAATCTGCCGAGACCCTCATTCAAATACTTCTCTGATGTCGCCGTTCCGTTAAACCAATGTAAAAATTTTCCGGTATTTACATCCCACATCCTTGTAATATTACTGCCGTAAATAAATAATATATTTCCTTCATTATCGAAATACATATTCGAGACTCCATATGGTTTATTATCTATTGTTTGTATAATATTTCTTAAAGTGTCATAGATAATTACAATAGATTTCCCCTTATTCGCGGCAATTTTGTTGTTACTTTTACTGAACACACTGTATGATGTACTGTCATAAATATGTTCCCATAGTTTTACTTTTGTGGCTGTGTTAACAAGTGAATAGTAGATACTATCACCCCTCCGTTCGGTAGTAATAACATACTTACCATCATTACTGATTACAGAAAAGCCCTCATACGGGTCACGACCCGGTCTCTCTAAATTATCAGACAATATTCCCGTACCGAGTTTTCTTCTTTCAATGTACTTGGAGTTTTTTATTAATACTTCTTCTTCAATTTCACTACATATCATTTTATCGGTGGTCCAAAAACCTTTAAATATGTTTTTTCTTTCTTCGCTTGACCAATCATAAATATATGCTTCGCCATTGCTTAATGTTATCAGCACATCCGTTCCAGAAAAGAGTGCTGCACTCATGAAGTATTCCTCATTTTCAAACGTAATTTTTTTTACAAGCTCAGCCGTTTTTACATCCCAAATAAAAACGCTCCCATAATCACTTGCTATAAGTAAAGTGGTATCTGCATTAAACCGTATATTGTAAATCTGATTTTCAAACCCTTCAAATGAACGCATAAGTGTTCCCGTTTCTATGTCCCAGATTCTAATAATGTTATCATACAAACCGGTTATACAATTGTACTTTTCGGGAATACCCATCGCTAAAATTGGTACACTTGTCGGAATTTCGCCCACTTTCTTATTTGTTGTGATATCACGAAATATTGTTTTGTTTTTTTGTATATCATGTAAAGCTATTGTGTTTCCTTTATCGCTGAATATGTACGGAATTTCAGATTTATTGGAAGTATCCTTACTATACTTTTCGATTAAACGGTTTTCCTTTAAACTCCACATATGTACTGTATCCTGCGTAGCGGAAATCAACATTGTGGCATCTGCATTAAACGATAGGTGAAATGTGGGGTGTCTATTGTTTACCGGAAAAGAATGGAGCATCATACCGTTTTTTGCATCTCTTATTTCAATCTTTTCGTGGTTTGCTGTTGCAATGTATTTTCCCTTTTTATCGAAAGTCATGCATTGGACAGGAGAGGTGAGAAATGACGACACATGTTTGGCTGTGTAATAATTCCATACTTCTAATGTATCATACATATAAACATTGCCCACAAAAGCTACTAAAGAATCGGAAAAGGAGTATTTATTAATCCCATTATCCGTTAATACTAAGTTATGCTGCAATACACCACTCTTCGCGTCCCAAACACTCATTCCCCCAGTTATGGTAATAATACGTGATCCATCAGAACTGAATACGGCATCTTGTCCCACAAAACGGTATAGCCATTTATCCCACATTGGTTTAATCGCTGTTTGAGCGTGTAGTGTTACTGTGGAAACGATAAGAAATAATAATAAGCGGATCATAAATATATAGAAACAGGTTTATAGTATGTGGTGAAGGTACAAAGAACCAGTTGCGACAAGTTTTGTACACTGATTACCTTATCAAAAGACATTTATATACAAATGACACAAAAAATATTAAAAGGTAACAGTAGCTTCGGCTCAATGAGATAAAAAGGCGTAGCGTGGGTGTATGCACTATACTCATAGCTACTCTGCTTAGAGTTGCTTTCTACGCAAAAACCCGTAGAAAACAGAACTCTTTTACATTAAAAAGCGAAAGTTTCTGCATACTATAACATTTTTCTTTCAAACGGCACAGTTTTTGTCATGTTGTGTGATTCAATGTGTGAATAATATAAGGCAGTTCGATTCGATATCCTTTTCATCAATGTAAAGACTATGGACAAAAGTATGCTTCCCCGAATAATGGGTATAGTAAATGTAACACCCGATTCGTTTTCCGATGGTGGAGAACACTTTTTAAGCGAGGCAGCAATAAACCATGCCTTACGGCTGATTGATGAAGGTGCGGATTTATTGGATATTGGAGGAGAAAGTAGTCGTCCCGGAGCTGAACCCGTTTCAGCCGATGAGGAGATGAAACGTGTTATTCCCATTATCGAAGGAATCCGTAAATGGAATACGGAAATTCCCATTTCCATTGATACCCTTAAATATTCCGTAGCTGAAGCAGCATTAGAGGCAGGGGCAACTATTATTAACGATATAAGCGGTTTGGAATACGATGTACGTATAGCGCACTTGGCGGCAAAATATAAAGCGGAAATGATATTAATGCATATGCAGGGCTCACCACGCACTATGCAAGATAACCCGCAATATCGGAATGTGGTAGCGGAGGTTTTGCAAAACCTTAAAGATAAAGTGCGTTTAGCAAAATCATTTGGTGTAAAAAAAATAATGGCGGACGTCGGTATCGGATTCGGAAAAACGGCAGAGCATAATTGGTCACTCTTAAAAAACCATAATCGATTTACCGAACTCGGAGTGCCTATGGTTTTGGGTGTTTCACGCAAATCCTTCATCGGGAAAACACTTGGAATTGAAAATGCCAAAGAGAGAGATAATGCAACAGCTATGATACATGCCTTATTGCTCGAATCGGGTGCGGATATTATTCGAGTGCATAATGTAGGATTATTGCATCAATTAAAACTAATTGCCGAACAACTGTAATCATCACTATGAAATATGTTTTGCTGCTTTTGTCCGTGTTATTCCTACAACAAACGGCTTACTCGACTGAACCGAAAGTACATATTAGCACAAAAGATATACAGACTGCTGCTTTACGCTTAGACCCCGGAGACGATATAAAACAATCGCTCGAAAATTTCGCCAAAAAATATAAAGTAAAATCCGGTTGTTTATTAACATGCGTGGGTAGCATAAAAAATGTACGTTTACGTTTTGCGGCGCAACCGACTATAGATTCTCTACAAGGTCCATTTGAAATTGTTTCGCTTACCGGCACGGTAGCCGAAAGTGGAGTTCATCTGCATATCTCTTTTTCCGATTCGTTAGGAAATACAAAAGGCGGACATTTGGAAAACGGAACCACCGTTTTTATGACGGCCGAAATTATGATAGCGATTGTGTCGGACATTGTCTTTTCGCGCGAGATAGACCCGAAAACCGGATTCAACAAATTATTGATAAAAGGTAATGAATAGCCCTCACTTTTTTAATTGTCATACCCATTTCCGCGATAATAGTGAAATTGCCATTGTTAATATTAATATAGCGGATATTGACGGCAGTTTCGTTCTGCCTGATCACAGATATTATAGCATCGGTTTGCATCCTTGGAATGCAAGTACTGAATTATGGGAAAAAGCGGAGCCATTATTCGACCGTATTTTACAAAATAAAAGCATTAAAGCCATTGGCGAAACGGGTATTGACAAACTAAGAGGTAATTCTGTACATGAACAACAAAAAATATTTGTACTTCATGCCGAATTAGCGGAACAATACGATAAGCCGCTTATTATACATTGTGTACGTGCCTACAATGAAATTATAGAACTTAAAAAGAGTTTTAAACAGCAGAGGCCCTGGATAATTCACGGATTTAATACAAAAAGCACTATAGCCGATAAATTATGGAAACATGGATTTATACTATCATTCGGTGCCTCAATTTGTAAACCCGATTCTCATGTCAAAGAAATTCTGAAAAATGCACCGAATAACGGTTTCTTTTTGGAAAATGACGACAGTACCATGCCTATTACCGATATATATGAATGTGCCGCAACAATCAGGCAAAGTTCAGTTGATGATTTGAAAAACATAGTATGGGATAATGCTCATAACGTGTTTTTTGAAAAAGGAAGGTCCTGAGAAGTTTTTTACTATTCGCTTTTCTTTCTCTCAACCATCCTTATAAAACATATAGTCAATAACACCATATCAATATAGAATTTAAACCTTGAAGGGTAGAAGTAAAACACATCTTTACTGTATATAGCTAAGGTATTTAAGGAATTATCCGCATTAAATGATTGAAACACTTGGCAAAATAGACCAACAACAATTGATATGCAGAATGAAAAAAATACAACATGAAATGTCTCCCTTTTGCGAAACTTTAACAATGGTAAAAAATGTACAAGTGATAAAAGGTAATAAATACTTATAATTATAAATTTTTCTCTTAAATAGGGTTCACCGTCTTTCATTATATATACTGGCATAAACAGACTATTGAGAAGAAAGAATATATACACAATTTTAATGCAAATGAGCACCTTTGTCCATCCACTTTCTTTACTTTTATAAAAAGCAAAATAATAAACAACAACACCTATTGGTATGTTGATGAGATTCATAAACCACAAGTAAGAAGGTAACTCGTACTTTGTAGTATCGCCATATACCTGTTCGAACAAGAAAAAGTAAAGAAAAAGAACAGCTATATAACTGCTTGTTTTTAGTTTATATAAGAACGAAAAGTGCTTAGAAGAGATCATACGGTATTAAATTTCTATTTACAAGCGGGGGTATATTCTACTTTATGATACTCATCTAAAGAGAATCTATAGATTTTATTATAATAAATCCAGAACCCTGATCTGTATTTATAAGGGCCTCCTTGATATTCAAGAAGTACTTCTATATCATTATAAGCATTCCAGTGAACTAAAAAGTTAGTGGTATCTTTATTGTTCAGAAGCAATACATAATCTTTACCATGATACTTCTTGAGTATGTTCATTGTATTGTCGAAAAGTTTTTCCAGCGGAAGCGAATCTCTATCTTCAATCGGAAAAGATAACCCCACAAGTTGATCCGATGTGTTGAACTCCGCTTCTGATATTAGTTCAAGTCCCCTATATGGTAATTCTTCATCTATAATATTTCTACCTAAAAGCAATTCGGAATGCCAATAATGTGTAAGCGGTGAAACTTTGTTGATTCTATCATAACTATCACCAATATAGATTGTATCTCCACCGAACAATTCCGGAGGTATTATGACAGGATTTACAACCTCCGTTCTCCTTATAGGTGTTGACTTAAGGGTTTCTATCGCATAATAAATCAGTATGGGTGATAATACCAAGCTGATAATCAGAACTACTTGGTTCATTTGCATACAATAAGTGATGTTTTGCTAAATTCACATATCATTCGGATAAATATGTTCTAAAATACCATACTTTTGGGAAAATGATAATAGCGCTATGACCATACCAATAACACCTCAGTATTGTTTTTTCCAATCATTTCCTCACAAATTTCTTTGTTGTTGTATCAAATACAATTTGGTACTTACTATTTATTCCCTCTCGTGTTACCGAGTCCGCGCTACAATCTCTTTCTATGGAGTAATCTATTAACTCGGCTGAAAGGTCATTCTTCAATGTTCCATAGATACATGATTCACCGCCGCAGTCCGCTAACAACTGTGCAATTAGTTGCTTATCTAAGAATTTATTGTGTTTGTTCTTAACAACAACGTACACATGACTTTCATATCCGCCCGCCGCACCTGCTAATAGTAGTATGGAATACTTGAAATTTTTGTTAACAATACCTTTTTTAACAAGAAAACACCTAAAGTACCCTAATGAATCACCGGACGAATCGGCAAACGTAATCATTTCTCTATAGTTTTTATAATAGGTATTCCAATCTAACAGTCTACCATTTTTTTCCAATGTGTCAAGTTCATTATGAAGAGTTAGCATATCAGACTTAAAAAGCACATCGCCTTTACCACGGTTAGTATTATTACTCACCGCATAACTTTGCAAGAATAGACTTAGGATGATTAGGATTAGGGTTTTCATTTGTATATTTAACTTAAGCGTATGGTTTCGCATTCTTGAATTTATTCGTGTCTTCTTTTTCTTTCTTTAGAATATTCGATCGCTCTGGAAACAAAAATTACTGACAGGTAAATAATACTTATTGCAGAAGATGCCAAAGGTTGCAACTTTATCATTGTGTCCTTTGAAATCCACGACAACTCTACCATCAAACCTACACCAAAGAATGTAGATATGACAATTAAAGCCAGAATAAGTAACAATTTTGCTTCACGATGTTGTTTCAATAAATAGGAAAATAGGATTGCGACAATATGCACAATAGGGTAACATGCTATGTAAAGAAACAAGAGAACAAGGTCGTAATAATAGTCTAAAAATTCTATAAAAAAGTAAAAATGTATTATATATATTATTATTAACCAAAACATCTTAATCTCATCAATATGAAAGTGTCATTACTTCCTACTTTATTCGTACAATTCTGAATTATCACAAGCCATAGTAGTATCCATCGTACAGATAGACATCAGTGCAAAAATGCTGAGGGTATGACTTTGCGAATCGAATCTATCATTTGATCTAACAAAAATTATTGCTAATGCTCGATTACAATGCTAAGGTTACATTCTCCTTTTCAAGAGCTTTGATAGTTTATATCATTCTGTCAAGTAGTTATTCATTTTCACAAAGTTACACAGTGTTGCATACAATTCGAAAATGTCTTCCCATTCGCTTCCACTAAGAGC